>JAAYHZ010000097.1 GCA_012744235.1 Clostridiaceae bacterium | reverse complement strand
TTATACGGTGTTCCTAAGGGTCATTACGGTGCGTTCGGCGGGATCACTCCCCTACCGATTTGTATGAAAGCGGCGGCGAATTACATGGGGATTGAGCTGGACTATACGGATGCAATCGTCTATTGCGGTATGGCTTTTCGCCTTAGTTGGAACGAAACGACTTGGGACGGAGGTAACGTGGGCGATATTTTTACATTTGACGACCCTTCCAAGGTGTTCCGCCGTGCCATCGAGTCTATAGGTTGTCAATTCAATCTGATCGGCCGATCGCAAACAACCCAAAAGGCCGAGTTTATAAACTTCATTAAAGAAAAAATTGATAACGGTATCCCGGTGATCGCAAGGGGTGTCATCGGTCCTCCCGAACCGGGAATCATAACCGGTTATCGCGATAACGGCAATATCCTATTAGGATGGAACGTGTTTCAGAATTACTCGGAATATGCTGCAAACGTACGTTTTGACGAATCCGGTTATTATATAACCGACCGGTGGTGGGAAAATCAAAGTACCAATGCACTTATGTCATTCGGGGAAATCACCGGCAAAAGATACACGGTAAGAAACGTCGTTGAAAACGCTATCGAGGTTATGACGCCGAGAAGGCATTATGAATATGCAAAAGCCGGATATGCTTATGAAGCATGGAAAAAGGCTCTATTGGACGAAAGTCAAATCAATAAAGACATGGTAAGCTCCCTGCTTGTGGAACGACTTATGTGTCATCAAGATGCCGTAGATTGTCTTGCCGACGGGCGTAAAAACGCATATAAATACTTTAAAAAGCTGGCCGATAAAAATCCGAAGCAACCGTTATATGCAAAAATTGCGGAACGATTTGCCGAATCGGCGGCGTGCGCATTAAAAATGTACCAAGTATTGGGCGGTTGGGAGCGCGGAGAGAAACAGATTCAAGCGCTTGCATCCCGTGAAATACGTGAAAAAATCGGTTATCTTATTGACGAATGCAAAGCGATAGACGAAAAAGCTTGGTTGTTACTGCAGGACCTTTTAAAGGTATTATAAAGGTACCGGTATAGGCTCATCGTCATTTGTAAAAAGTTTTTGATTTCTTTTATAATACTCTATACTCTATTTACGAAAATTTAAAATGTGGTATAATATTCTCGTTTGTATGGGGGCGTAGCTCAGCTGGGAGAGCGTTCGGTTCGCATCCGAAAGGTCGAGGGTTCGAGTCCCTTCGTCTCCACCACATTTTGACCGAAAACCCTTGCGCTGCAAGGGTTTTTGACATTTCAGGGCAAAACATTGTTTTTATCTCGTCGCAACTATCAAACTCATCACGTCTATCATATTCGTGATTTTCAAACGAATGAGGCAATCATTCCTTTTATCCGATGTCCATATTTTCTTCAGAGGAATTCAATCGATTTAAATATTGTTCGAGCCGGCTCTTAAATTGGTAACACGTATCATACGAGAGCTGCCACATTTTATTTCCGTCGGTATCAACGAGCGCAAGCTTATACTCGCTTTCACCGCGAAGGATGTTCCAATCCTTATGATTGTATAGCTGAAGCCTGTACGTTCCTTCGGGTACGCCGTTTGCACCTGCCATCACGAATTGAATTGTGCAATACGTCTTATACAGATCTCCGTAGGTTGGCTTGTATTTATCTAAAATGGGTTTTTTCGATGATTTATTAACCAACTCGATGATAGAATTTAATTCCTCTTCATTGAGATGATACGGCGTGCCTTTTGCAAGCGGGTACCATCCTTCTATCTCGGTTGTGAGAATGGCATCGGCAATATTTTCCACATTCAATGTAACCAAATACTTGTTCAACGCTAAACCTACGCTCAGAGCGACCACAAATAATATTGAAAGGATAACAACCCAAGCCGCCGGTGTTTTATAGTTCATGACGTTCCTGATACGTCCCTTGATATTCTCCTCGCTGAAGGCAGGCATACCGCCGTTTATCAGGCGCTTCCCCGCCGATAAAGACAGCAAAGACGTCGAGTATTCACCGCGGATATCGTCACCCATGAGCTTTATGACCCGCTCGTCGCAGGACATCTCCATATCTTTAACGATAAATACAAAAGCAACCCATACAAGCGGATTAAACCAATGAACAACCAAAACGAGGAAAGCAAACATTTTAACAAGATGGTCCTGTCGACGGATATGCGTCTGTTCATGCAGGATAACATAGCTCTGTTCTTCCCCCCGAAGCGTCGAAGGGAGATAAATTTTCGGACGCAGTATGCCGATAACAAACGGAGTGACGATATGGTCGGCAAGATAGATGTTTTCCCGCAGCCGGACGGCGCCGGTGAGCTTTCTACGCAAGCGGATTAATGAAACTGCGCCGTATATCATCATTACCCCGATACCGAAAAGCCAGAGCATTGTGGCAAAAGCCATCGGGAATTCAAGCGAAGCGCCGGAAGTCCCCTCCCCGCCCTCATGCAGGATGCCATGTAAGGCTCCATTAATACCCGGTACCGGTAAATCCACCTGCGGTACCATATCCGTAGGGATATAAGTGAGACTGCTGTAAGCGCCATTGTCAACCGTTCTTGCCGAAGGATAAATGAACCCTATCAATGAAATTGGAGATGAAAAAGATACGGGGCAAATAAGGCGGAAAAGAACAACAGCCCAAAGGGCATATGAAAATACCTTCGGTGCTTTTTTCAATAGGAATCGGGCTGCAAGTACGAGAATGATAACTATGCTTGCCGTTATGCTCATGTTTAGAATTTGAGGTAAAAGCGTGTATATCCACATCAGGTATCACCCCGCTTTTCATTAATCAGCCTCAGAAGCTCGTTTATTTCCTCTTCGGACAATTTCTTCCGCATCGTAAATGCCGCCAGAAATTTAGGAAGCGAACCGTCGAAGGTCTCCTCAACAAACTTCTCGCTCTGCAGAGCGGCAAATTCTTGCCTTGACATCAGCGAAGAGACCGTTCCCTCCCTGTTCCGAAAGATACCGCGATCACAGAGTCGGCGCAGCATAGTATAAGTGGTCGATTTTTTCCATGTCAATTCTTTTTCACATAGCTTCACCAGCTCACCGGAGGAAATGGGCTCGTTGTCCCAGATGAGCTCGGCAAACTTTGTTTCCATCATGCCCAATTTGTAATCTTTCATTTCATCACTTCAAGTCTAATTTCGTTAAACCTTGTTATTAGTCTAACACTATTAGACCGTTATGTCAATAGCCGGCGTTGAGCCGGCAAATTCTTAAGGCTTGTGGGCTTTTCTTTAAATCATTTCCGAATATGGCAAGAGAAATGCTATAATAAACAGGATATTTATCATGTGAAGACGAAGCATTGAATTCAAAGGTTTTTGCCATAAAAAATGTTGAAAAGAGGTGTAAGATTCAAACCCAAAAGTTGTGTATATAGGTGAACGGAAGAATCGCATATGGATGATGATTCAATCGTTCGGATGTATTGGGAGCGAAATGAAAAGGCAATCTCCGTGACATCGGAGAAATACGGATCCTATTGCTTATCAATTGCCAAGAATATCTTAGATAATCAAGAAGATGCAGAAGAATGTGTAAACGATACCTATCTGCATGCGTGGAACTCTATTCCGCCAAACAGACCTAAAATATTATCTACATATCTTGGTAAGATCGTAAGAAATCTTTCTTTTAACGTTTACAAGAGAAATAAAGCAGAGAAACGCGGCTCCGGACAGATTGCATTGGTCTTGGATGAACCGTCGGCAATTGTAGCCGATTCAAAGAATCAGGAAGATGAATGGAATCGCAAGCTGCTTGTGAGTGCCATAAACGCATTTCTTTCAGAGCTTCCTACCGAAAAACGAAAAATTATTGTTTGTCGGTATTGGTATGCCGCCGGTATGTGAAAAATGGAGTGCAATGGCAGCCTGCCTGTGCATAATTGTTGCCGCTGCGATTACAATACCGAATGTGAAAAACGGAAATACTTCAGGTACTTTAATGGATACACCTTCGGAATATCATATTGCGGCGCAAGCCATATCCAATCCTGTCTTCGTCGCATCGCAAGAAATACCGCGAATTATAAAAGATGAAATCTATTCGCAATAATTTGACGATTCAAGGTACAATTTCTAAAATTGAAAGTGTTCGAATCAAGGAGGATGCAAAATCCGTCTTTTATATTACTACTGCAGAAATCAACGTAGATGAAGTATTAATCGGGACATTCGAACCCGCTGTCATTCATATTGTGTGCGGCGCCGGCTATACCGGGCAAATTGATGACAAGCGGATTGTTCCTGCGCCGGGACTTGAAGGATGCCAAAACGGAACAACGGGTGTTTTTGTGCTTCGAGAACCTAACGAGGAAGCATGGTCAATTTACGGCAAGGATGTTTATCCCAAATCCCTTGAATATTACTATATTGTCTATCGTTTGGAGCGTTCCGGGAACGTGCTCATATTTGTTGAACAGGGCATCGAACTGAATATTGAAGAAATCCATTGATTTGCCGTTTTTAAACGATATATGAAGAATTCTCATTACAAGTCCATTCTTTTATTGGAGACGTTGCATTTTTCAATAAAGAATCGGATGTCAGCCTCTATCTTGCCACGATCCGGATTCGTCCTTCCCAGCCTGTCGCATAAGCCCAGCAAAGCTACTTCCCATATATCCGTATTCTTGCACAGTCCCTGCAAGTCGGCAAAAGGCAAGCTCTTCAGTACATAAAGGATATGCATGTGGTAGCGAATCAATTCCGATACCTCACGGATAAATCCTCTATCCTCCGTGAAGCATTCTAAAAACCTTACGGAAAGCTCCGCCCCTAATTTGTCATGGTCATAAGCCGTAATCCTGCCCTTTCGAATCCGAGTGGTACCGGGCTTTCCGATGTCATGCAAGAGTGCGGCCCACATAAAAACGACAGGATTACGGCTTTTTGCTTTTGCCTGTGCAGCCTCATCAACTACCAACATGGTATGGTTCCAAACGTTCCCCTCGGGATGGTGCACCTTGGATTGCTCCGTCTTTTTCAGCTTATAGAGCATATCGAAGGGAAATTGTCGAAACATCGGGTCGTTATAAACGGCATTAAGATATTCGGACGGCTTATCGTCGTTCAGCAAATGAACCTCGATTTGCGAAAAAAGAGAATGCAATTGACGAATATGCTCTTCCGACATTCTTATCTTACCTTTTTCCATTCGGTCCTAAGGACTCTTTTCTTGCATTATGGCCTTGATTTTGTTGGCCTGAAGGAATCGATTCCGTTGCATTTTTCAGCTTATCCTGTTTATTCCCTTTTTTGTTTTCCCTATCGTGCTTGACGGACATATGACATCACCTCGATTCTAGCTTTCCAAGAATGAAAGGAACTATTCAAAAATATCTCCCCTGTCTTCATAGCCGCATAAAGATTTAGGAAACATTTGTAACTCAATCGACATATTTCGACATATTTATGCTATAATCAACTCGTTAAATATGTCATTCGGGGGATAAGGCTTCATTAACTAAAGATAACAAGCAAAACTTTGGTGAGCGTATACTTTATGTTTTTGAATGCTTTTAGGCATACGTTTTGTTTTATTGGCAAAAGGGGGATAATGTATGGATTCATTGGTGTTTATAATGTTTTTTCTGTCGTTAATCGGAATATTGATCGGCTTGAAAGGCATCATCACGGGAAAAATTAAATTTTTGAAAGTCAATACGCGAAAAAAAGCATCGGGCGTTTTCATCGCGTTTTTAATCCTTTTCTTCGTTTCAACGATACTAATTCCGTCTACGGATGAAC
>JAAYHZ010000096.1 GCA_012744235.1 Clostridiaceae bacterium | reverse complement strand
CTTTTGGGCGATATAGACGCGAACCAATTGGTTAACGCCCGGAGGCAGTTCGTCTCCGTTTTCACGTGTAAATACTTTTACATCCACCACGATACCGGATTCTCCGTGCGGTACCTTCAAAGAAGTATCGCGAACTTCACGAGCTTTTTCACCGAATATGGCTCTTAACAAGCGCTCTTCCGCAGACAGCTCCGTTTCGCCCTTTGGTGTAACCTTACCGACCAAAATATCACCGGACATGACTTCCGCACCGATACGGATAATTCCCCGTTCGTCCAAATCCTTCAACGCGTCTTCCGATACGTTGGGAATGTCTCTCGTGATTTCTTCCGGACCCAACTTGGTGTCGCGGGCATCGGATTCGTATTCTTCGATGTGAATGGACGTGAAGGTATCATCCTTAATCAGTTTTTCGCTGATTAAGATGGCGTCCTCGTAGTTGTATCCTTCCCATGTCATAAAGCCTATTAATACGTTTCTTCCTAAAGCCAGTTCTCCGTTGTCCGTAGAAGGACCGTCGGCGATAACCTGGCCTTTTTCCACTCTCTGACCGGCACGTACAATCGGTCTTTGGTTGATGCAGGTTCCTTGGTTGGAACGTTTGTATTTCAATAATCTGTATACATCTCTTTTGCCTTTGTCGTTTCGGATGACAATTTGCTTTGCTTCCACGCTTTCAACGACACCGGATTCTTTGGCAACGATGCACACGCCGGAATCCACCGCCACCTTGTATTCCATTCCGGTCCCGATAACGGGAGCTTCCGTTTTGATCAAGGGCACGGCTTGACGCTGCATGTTGGATCCCATCAATGCGCGGTTGGCGTCATCGTTTTCCAAGAAGGGAATTAACGAAGTCGCCACCGAAACCAGCTGCTTCGGAGAAACGTCCATATAGTCAATTCGATCGCGGTCCACTTCATATTTTTCCGATTTGTATCGGGAAGCGACCTTGTTCTTTATGAACCAACCGTTTTCGTCCAATTCGGCGTTGGCTTGGGCGATGACGTATTTGTCCTCTTCCTTCGCCGTCAAGTATTCGATTTCATTGGTCACCACTTTGTTCTTCTTATCGACTTTACGATAAGGAGCTTCAATAAAGCCGTATTCGTTAATGCGGGCAAAGGTGCTCAAAGAGTTGATTAACCCGATGTTAGGACCTTCCGGTGTTTCAATGGGACACATTCTTCCGTAGTGGGAGTAGTGTACGTCGCGGACTTCGAATGAAGCTCTTTCTCTGCTTAATCCTCCGGGTCCTAAGGCGCTTAATCTTCTTTTGTGGGTCAACTCCGCCAAGGGGTTCGGCTGGTCCATAAACTGAGACAATTGGCTGCTGCCGAAGAATTCCTTAATGGCGGCGGTAACCGGCCTCGGGTTGATTAATGCTTGAGGTGTTATGGAATCGATGTCCTGTATGGTCATTCTTTCTCGAACCACACGTTCCATACGGGATATACCGATACGGAATTGGTTTTGCAAAAGCTCCCCTACCGAACGAACTCTTCGGTTGCCCAAATGGTCGATATCGTCCGTTTCCCCTACGCCGTGTGTCAAATTGAAGATGTAGCTGATAGAGGCGATAACATCCTCTTTGGTAATGTGCTTGGGCATCAGGTTGTATCGATTTTCAAACAAGGCTCGACGTATGTCTTCTTCTTTGTCGTATTTGGCCAAAATATCGCTTAATACATCAAAACGGACGGTAGGAGTCAGTCCGATATCGGAGATATCGAAATGAATGAACTCTTTGATTTCCACCATTTTGTTGGATATGACCTTAACCGTTTTTCCGTCAACGTCCAAATAGACCACATTGACACCGTTGTTCATGATTTCAAGAGCTTTTTCACGTTCGATCAATTGGCCTTTTTCCAACAATATTTCCCCGGTAATAGGGCTAACAACATCTTGAGCGGCAACATGACCCGTGATGCGTTCGCTTAAATTTAATTTCTCATTAAACTTAAAGCGTCCGAAACGGGCAAGGTCGTATCTTTTCGGATCGAAAAACAGATTGTTCAGCAAAGTGGTTGCGCTTTCAATGGTAGGAGGTTCTCCCGGACGCAACCTTTTATAGATTTCAATGATGGCTTCTTCGGTGGTTTTTGCCGTGTCTTTTGCCAAAGTAGCCAAAAGACGTTCGTCTTCGCCGAACAAGTCAATGATTTCTTGGTCGGTGCCGTATCCGATGGCACGAATGAAAACCGTAATGGGAACTTTTCTCATACGGTCGATACGAACGGATATGACGTCATTGGAGTCGGTTTCATATTCCAACCAAGCTCCGCGGTTGGGGATGACGGTGCAGGAATACAGCATTTTCCCGGTCTTGTCGATTTTGCCTGCATAATACATACCGGGGGAACGCACCAATTGGCTTACGATTACACGTTCCGTACCATTTATGATAAATGTTCCGGTGTCGGTCATTAACGGAAAATCTCCCATGAAAATTTCCTGTTCTTTTACTTCACCGGTCTCTTTATTGATTAAACGAACCTTTACTTTTAAAGGCGCCGAATAGGTTGCGTCTCTTTCTTTACATTCTTCAACGGAATACTTCGGTTTGTCCTTAATACTATAGTCGACAAACTCCAAAATTAATGTTTCGGTGTAATCGGTTATCGGAGAGACATCGCGAAAGACTTCTTTAAGACCCTCTTTCCAAAACCATTCGTAAGATTTCTTTTGAACCTCGATGAGGTTTGGCATTTCTAAAACCTCATTAATTCTGGAGTAACTCATCCTAATGTTGTTCCCTAGTTTGACAGGATGCACCATTAACAAATCACCTCATACGCATTAGTAATCGCCCCTCCTAATACAAAGGAGTCTTATGTATCGTTTTTATCCTCGCGGGTAATAATATCGATACAAATGTATAACCGGGCGGGCATTCCCGATTATGTCCATCGGTCACGGGTTTATAAGACAAACCCTACCTACAACTTCGCCGTTTGATAAAAAACAAGAGATGTTAGCGTTTAAAAAATGGCTATAACTGTTGATTAAGTCTTTCCCCCGTTATCCAATCTTTTAAAACAGTTCTAACCACCTTTCATTCATACACCTATAAATTTTTATAAAATCTCTTAAACACACTTATGTATTGTAACCGTTTCTTGTAATATCTATGCGATTATGCTACAATGTAATGGGTTCGCCTTATAATCACGCGGTTCATTTGTTCAAATCAACAATAACGCAGTTTTTGATTATATCATTATCACGTTTTTATGTCAATGACTTTTTCCATACAAAGGTAAAAATATTGCCCTTTTTCTTGTACTTTTCTACAAAAAACTTGACTTATTTTATAAAAAGGATTTTTTATGGCGTTTTAGCGATTGGCGGCACCGCCGAGTTTTTTCAACATGCTCATCATTCCCGGGGTCGCCTCTATGGTACCGTCTAATAAAACCCATAAAACGTCCAATCCTTGAATTTTTTCCGCTAACGCTTTTCCTTCCTCGTAAGGCATTAAAAACAAAGCGGTCGAGAAAAAGTCGGCCCATGCGGAATCTTCGATGACCACCGTCACCGCCTTGTACAGATCCGCCGGCATCAAGGTTTCTCCGGAGATAATATGGTGGTACTTTTTATCATCTACATAATAGTATCGCTGGTAGTTTCCGCTGGTTACCACCGATAAATCCCGTACATAAACCGTATCGAAGATTTGGTCTTCCGGAATGAAGGGGTTCGCATCCGGATCCCGCAGTCCGATTCCCCATTTCTCCCTCCCGTCGGCAGGCTTGCCGCAGGCTTTTACGTTTCCGCCGGCGCTTAATATAAAGGAAGTGTATCCTAAACTCGTAAGATAGTCCGTTGCCATCTCCACGGCATACCCCTTGGCTATTGCACCTACATCCAAGGACATCCCCGCATCTTCAAGAAAAACGGTTCCCTCCTCTCGATTTACGATCACTTTTTGAATATCGGTTTTTTTGGCCGCTTCTTTTAATTCATCTATATCCGGAAGACGGGCGTTTTCCGGATCTCGGCTTCCTTCCGTTCGATAATCATGCCATATTTTCAAAACCGGTCCCATGGCGATGTTGACATAGCCGTATTGCTCGTATCCGGTTTTGGCAAACTCGATTAAATCCAAAATTCGAGGATCCACCTTCACCGGTGCGATACCGGCCATGTCGTTTACGGTTTTGATGTTAGGAATTCCTTCATAATCGTTGTAGATATCGAAAAGAGCGTTTAATTCCTCTAAAAATTCCTTGCACAGCTCCGCCATTTCCGTGAAGGATTTCTCGTTTTTTGCATATCCGGTCATTTCAATAACCGTGTCAAACAAGCCGGTAAATTGGTATCGGTATTTATTCATCCCGTTTTCGCATCCGGTTAAAGGAAGCGTTATTAATATAATTAGAAGAAACAATGAGATCGTCTTTTTCAAATGGATCACGCCTTGCCTTTTTTCATATTCGTTGACCGACAAAAACCTCTTTTGAAGTATCGTTCAAAAGAGGTTTTTGTCCGATATGTATATTTTACATGAAACAATTATTACTTGGCATTCTTGACGGCTTCCGTAACGGCCGCAATGTAGTCCTGTATCGTAATGGTCACTTTCGATGTTAAGTCCGGCTCATCGGGAACGTTAGGATGGCTGTCGTCTACCTTTTTCGTCTTGATCCCTTGAATTTGATCAATGGTTTTTCCGATCATCCATTTTTCCAGTTCGGCAATTTGTTCGTCCCAATTTCTTCCGATTTTCGACTGACGAATCAAACCGTATTCGTCTCCCAGCTCCACCTTGGACTTGATTTCGGCGGATAAATCCGTCAGGATTTTACCGGAATCGTCAATATCCACTTTGGCTTGGATAACGTCTATCGTCACTTTTTGGATGACGCCTTTGCTGTCAATGGTTACGGCCGCCATCGTTACGTCTACCTGTACCGCACCGTTCGCATCGGCGGTTGCGTTCTTCGAGCTGTTAAGGGAAACCACATGGCCTAATCCCGTTTTATAGGATGAGGAAGATCCGCAGCCGGTTAACAAAGCCAAAACGAAGATTACAGTAATAATTATTATTAATCCTTTCTTCATGCTTTCATATTCCTTTCTGTTCTATATCTCCATAGTTTAAATTTTTATAGCCAATCCACAATGCTTTCGATTGCTTTCATATTCTCGGTTTTTGGCAATCGATTTAATAAATCTCGACACCGCAGAATATACCGTTTTTTTAGTGTTTCCGTACTTTCAATCCCGCCGCTATCCTTTACGATTCGTAAAACCTCCCTAAAATCCGTGAGCCCTTCATAGTAGCTTTTGATACATTCTCGGACCTTTTCGTCTTTCATGGCTCCGAATATGAACGGCAAGGAAACAATCCCTTCGGCAAGATCTTTTTGAACGGGTTTTCCTTCTCGTTCGGTGTCGGATCGTATATCCAACAAATCGTCTCGAATTTGAAAAGCCACACCCATATTTAATCCTAACCGAGTCATAGTTTTCACGACACTATCTTCCAATCCCGCCGCATATGCTCCGCCGCCTAAGGATGCGGCGAATAACACGCCGGTTTTCTTCATCACCCGCCTTAAATAGGAATGAACTCCCGTAACGGTATAACGGCTCAAGTACTGGTTTACTTCCCCTATGCACATAATTTTAGCCGCTTTTGCCACGTAAGCCGACATATCCATAGGAAGGCCCGACCGGATCAAAAGCAGTACCGACGATGCAAGAAGATAATCCCCCGTATAGACGGCCATATTGATACCGTGTTTTTTCGCTACGGTGGGTTTCCCCCTGCGCAGGTCCGCATCGTCTATAATGTCATCGTGTACCAATGTTGCCGCATGAAGGGTTTCGATCGCCGCCGCCAAGGGAAAAACTTTGCTTCTGTCATACTTTCCCGACATGGCCGCCAAGAGGGTCAGTGCCGGGCGTATCCGTTTCCCTCCGGAAAACATGACGTCATGAGACAAATCGTTTAAAACCCCTCTTTCCTTCGGGTACTCTCGCCTTATATAATTTTCAAATTCCGTCATCTCATCCCTTAGGAAAGGGTAATTATCCCACATGCTCAATCCTCCGGTCTTCCTTCGCCTTCCCGACAGGGACGATTGGTATTACAGTATAGTTATAGCACTGTCGGGGGAAAATAACGGTAACATAGGAAACGAAAACGTCTTTTTTCCTATAAATTTTCCCGTTTTTTTATTCTTTATTAATTGTCAAAATAGCGGTCGAAGCTGCCTTTGAAAAACAGGCGAAGCTTCTTGTTCTTCCTTAAGCTGTCCCATACGTTGCACAGGTAAGGAATCAAGTAGTAATCCAACCCGAAAGCCCGTCCTGCGCCGCCCATGGTTGCAATCGCAGCAAAAGGCATCCACCAAGAGCTTTGGTACAAGCCGGTAGAAGTGACGAACATGGCCAACAAACCTACCGAAACCAAAGAAGACAGGAAGGTAAACGCACCGCCGATAAGCAACAAGCCTACGCCGATTTCTAAAATAACAACCAAGACCTGGAAGAACATGGCGATTCCGTCTCCCGCAAGGACCACGTTTTTCAAGAACCAAGGAACCAAATTAAAGTTACCGAATTGGAATATATCGATTTTGGCAAACATTGTGGAAGACAACGGTTCTCCTTGGAGCATATAGGTTTCCTTACCGATCAAGAAGTTAATAATATGAAGCTTCAGCTCAAATATTTCGTCGATTCTTTTCGCAACCGCTTGCGCCGAAGTGGCTCCCGTCACACCGTCCGCAGCCATGCCCAAGAAGGAAGCCAGCTTGGGCGATGTGAACCAACCTTCTTTTACCTTATTTATGCCTTCTATCAACCAAGTAACTCCAAGGAAGATTCGAAGCGGTACAAGCCACCAAGCCTGAACTCGTGTAGACCAATGCTTTTCCAAAAAGTGCTTGCTTTGACGTCTTTCCAATACTTCGTGATACAAATATCGCGCGACTCCGGCAAAACCGACGATTCCGAAAAGATAATGCATGTTCACCAGGTATTTCATGATAAGGGACAGCCATGCCGGAAGCTTTTTGCCTAATATCTCCGCAACGGCGTAGTAATTGCCGACGCTTACCATGGTACCGCGCATTTTGACTTCTACGATTTCCTGTTCTTTGCCTTGGACATCGTTCCAAATGTTTACCGCCACGCCGTGGCCGGTTTGGATGGCGTTTTCCACCATCGCCGGATACACACGATCATCCGCATGGCAGATCAAACCGGATACGTCTCCCGCCGCATAGACATTCGGGTAGTCGGTACGGCAGTATTCGTCCACTTTTAACCTTTGGGTGGGACAAGCCTTTTCGATGGGTAATTCGTCCACATCATAGCATGCCCGTACTCCGGCGGCCCAGATCAAGGTTTGCGTTTTAATGAAGTCGTTTTGGGTCATAAAGCCTTCCGGAGTTACTTCTTTTACCGAGGTTTTCAAGAGGATTTCCACATTCAGCTTCTTTTCCAAATATTTGTGGGCTTTTATCGCACTATCCTCGCTTAAATTGTTTAATATACGAGGCAGCAAATCCGCGAGGATCAAACGAACTTCGCTTTTGTGAATCCGGTATTCTTTACAAAGGGATTTCACCCAACGGGCGATTTCGCCGATGACCTCTACTCCGGTGAAACCGGCGCCGCTTACAACGAAGGTAAGCAAAGCGCTTCTTTTTTCCGGATCCTCTTCGTTGGATGCTTTGGCAAAGCAATGGATAATGTGCTCACGAATTCTTACGGCATCATCCAAGGACCATAGGGTAAATCCGTATTCCTTCAAGCCTTTAATACCGTACAGATTCGGTGAACTGCCTATGGCCATAACCAAGTAATCGTACGGATATTCCTTGGTATCCGAATAAACCTTTTTGTTATCGAAATCGTATTTGGTTATTTTGTCGCATACCGTATTCACGCCGGTAAACTTAAAAATTTTATTCAACGGAATTTTTACCGCATCTTCGGATACTCGATTTCCTGCAACCTCGTGGATCTCCGTTAAAAGTGTGTGGTAACTATTCTTATCAATAATGGTAATATCCAATTCTTTTCCTTTGTTCAGCTTGTTGAGTGTCAACGCCGTTTCAACGCCTGCGTAACCCGCTCCGATAATGACTACCTTTTTACTCATATCTCACTCCCCTATTCCGTTTACGATTCGATCCTACGCTGTTCTCTTCATAAATAACGTTGAGGACCGATCGTGATATTAATACCTTATAAAATTATGAAATATTATGGATACACTGAACAACAGTCCCGTCAGCATATAGATTTTGACCGTCTTGTCATTGGACGATACCAGTTTCGGAATGTCATTCATGTGTAACTTGCAATTCTTAACGGCTCCTACGGCCATGGGCACCGTGAGCCAAGAAAGAAGCCAAAGAAGATTTCTTGTGTACAGCACGATGGGTATCACCGATAAATAGGCAAAAGCGAAAATCAATCCGTACACAATCACTCCTTTTTCTTTTCCAATACGAACCAAACCGTTTTTCTTACCGCTTCTCTTGTCGGCCTCGTAATCAGGATACTCGTTGATCCACAGAACGTTGGCAATCAAAAAACCGATAGGAATCGAAACCAACAAAGGCAGTACATCAAACCTTCCGGCCATGACCAAATACATCCCGTTTGTGATTAAAGGCCCGAAGGTGGTTCCTACAACCGCTTCCCCGAACCCTCTGTAGCAAAGCTTGAACGGGGGCAAGGAATCTATTTAGCCCCCTATTAGGT
>JAAYHZ010000095.1 GCA_012744235.1 Clostridiaceae bacterium | reverse complement strand
TAACAATAAAAACATAAATAAACTCTGGATATTTTCCAATTTTCAGGGGGGATACAAGAATAACTGGTGAAAGCCAGTGAAATAGATGGTTTAGGTCAAAATTCGTTCAGAATTTTTGACACTACGCTCTTTTATGAGGGAGATGTTTATATGAAGGCCGCTTCCGCTTTTGTCTAACAGGGGTTTCGGAGAAAAGGAGGCAAAAAGTCCGTTTCTTGCGGCAATACTTTTCACCACTTGTTTGAAGGTAATAAGGTTGTCGGCACTGTTCACAGGGTCCGAGAATTTAAAATCGATCTCGTTTTGTCCGGGACCTCGTTCATGGTGAGAGGTTTCCGGTTTGATTCCCATTTCTTCTAAGCAGATGCAGATTTCCCGTCGAATGTTTTCCCCCTTATCCAAAGGATAGACGTTCAAATAGCCGCCGTTGTCAAATGGAACGGTGGTAGGTTCACCGTTTTCATCGGTTTTAAAAAGGTAGAACTCGCACTCGGCGCCGATCATGCAGGAAATTCCTTTTTGTTCCGTCCGTATTACAACGGATTTAAGGATTTCCCTCGTGTCTCCCCGGAAAATACTGCCGTCCGGATTCCTTATACCGCAGTAAAAGCGAACCACCCTTCCCTGCTGGGGACGCCAAGGCAGAACGGATAAGGTTTCAGGCTCCGGGACCAAAAACAAATCGGAGTTGGATATGTCCGACAAGCCCACCGCATGGGCGTCGAAAGGTATGCCGTGTTTGAATGCGCGGGGAAGCTCATCCGGCATAACGGATATATTTCTCAGATTTCCGAATATATCGCAAAAAGACAGGCGAATAAACTTCACATCATTCTCTTTAATAAATTCCAAAGCCTCTTCCACCGTATTTATCATCTTCAAAGTCCTCCCTCTTTTCTCACGGCCGATTCTACTTATTTACAGCCGCTGCTTGCAATTCCCATAGGGCATTTTGAATTTTTAGTTAATATTCAAATAATACAACTTTCTTGAAAAGACGGCAAGAACTTTCGATAAACTTAGGAAAAAGAAGCAAAAAACCGATAAACCGCTTATTTTGAGCGCCAAATTATGATACAATTCTGATTAATATGAGCAGCAGGCAAAGAAAATATGCGGCAATACAGGAATAGGAGTTTTATTAACATGAGCAACAAAGTTTTTCTGATCCTCGTGGACGGCATGCGTCCTGACAGCCTTGAAATGTGCGATCATCCGCTAATAGCGAAAATGAAGGGGGAAGGGGCTTATACCTCCGATGCCCGAACCGTTATGCCCAGCGTTACTCTCCCCTGCCATATGTCTCTTTTCCACAGTGTTCCCCCTGAAAGGCACGGAATTCTTACGAACACCTACACTCCGCAGGTGCGCCCCATAAACGGGCTTTTTGAGCAGCTGCGCCAAGGAAAGAAAACCTGCGGCTTCTTCTACAACTGGGGTGCTCTGAGGGATTTGGCAAAACCGGATTCCATCGCCTACGGCTGCTATGTTTCGGGAAGGATTTACGGCTACGAAGGAGCAAACAGAAAAGTCACCGACGAAGCGATTTCCTACATAAAAAACTACGACCCGGATTTCACCTTCTTGTACCTGGGCTATACGGACGAGGCGGGACACGCCTACGGTTGGATGTCCGAAGAGTATATTAAGTCCGTTTACCAATCCTGGGAATGTATCGAAAAGGTAGCAGCTGTGCTGTCCGATGACTGCATCCTCATGGTGACCTCCGACCACGGTGGACACGACCGCTCACACGGCAGCGACCTTAAGGAAGACATGACCATTCCCCTTTTCATAAAAGGAAAGGGAATCAGCCCTTTATTGGAGCTTAACGATGCGAATATAATCGATATTGCACCTACGGTTGCGAAGCTTTTAGGCGTGGAAGCCGCAGCCGAATGGGAAGGAAAATCCTTGCTTTAAATTTCGGAGTAAAAAAAATAGCTATGAAAGACAGAAAAACATTTCTTTTTTCAGCACTATGCTGCTTTGTATATTTTTCAAGCTATATGACTCGCCATAATTACAGGGCGGCCGTAGCCGAGATCGTATGGTCTCTCGGCGTCACGAAAGCCATGGCAAGTATGGCGGTAACCGGAAGCTTTTTAACTTACGGTATAGGGCAAATCTTCAACGGGTTCATCGGGGACCGCATAAAACCGAAGACCATGATTTTTCTGGGTTTATGCGCAACAACCCTTTGCAATGTGGTTATGTCCAAATTAAGCAGCGTGTATATCATGACGGCGGTCTGGTGTATAAACGGATTTGCCCAATCCATGCTCTGGCCTCCTTTAACAAGGATCATGTCCGAAAACTTGTCGGCGGACCGGTACCGAAAAACCGTAACCGCCGTTATTACCGCCTCGTCTTTGGCCACCATTTCCATTTATTTTATTGTTCCTTTATGCATAACCCTTTCCGGATGGCGGGCCGTATTTCTCCTTTCGGCGGCCTTTGGTTTGACGGCAGGAATTATTTGGTTGATTTCCATAGATAGACTTACCGAATCAAATAAAGAGCCCGGGGAAAAAGAAAAAGAGAAGACCGCTACTCCCGTCGTAAGTTTTAAAAGCTTGATCTTCGGTTCCGGCTTGATCTACGTTATTATAATTCTCATGGCCCACGGAATTTTACGGGACGGGAT
>JAAYHZ010000094.1 GCA_012744235.1 Clostridiaceae bacterium | reverse complement strand
TGAATCGGGGCTTGAATAATTTAGACATCATTCCCCTGCATACCTTGTCGATAAAGTATTTCAGCATCTTTTCGGTGATTTCATAATCCGAGATGACGCCTTCGGACAAAGGACGAATAGCCACAATATTTCCGGGTGTCCTTCCTAACATCAAGCGAGCGGCTTCCCCTACGGCCAATACTTTTCCGGTATTTCTATCGATAGCAACAACCGACGGTTCTTGCAGAACAATTCCTTTTCCTTTAATATAAACAAGCACGCTTGCCGTGCCTAAGTCAATTCCAATATCCAATCCGATACCCAAACAACAACCCCTTCCTGTACGATAGCAATAACGATCCGGAGCGGTTTTATATTCTACTCCCTCGGTGATTTTTATATATTTTACAAGCTTTTTTCCCAAAGACTTGAAGCTTTCCTTTTTGTACTCGCATCAAATAAATCACAATTATTATTCTATCCTAAAGGAAGAGTACAATGCAAGACGTTTTGTGAAAAATAAGAGGGGCATGAAAACGAGGGCATAAAAAACTTGAGGCACTGCATCGCCGACATAAAGATGCAGTGCCTAGTTCGTTCATTTTTATCTCCATATTACCTCTTGTATTTTTTTCTTGTAGCCTCTCCTCCTCGAATGTGTCGTTCCTCCTTGTTCAAGTCCAATATCTTCCTTACTTCCGCCGCCAGATCCGCATCAACTTCCGGTAATCTGTCCGTTACGTCCTTATGTACCGTCGATTTGGAAACCCCTAAGAATTTTGCTGTCGCCCTCACGGTAGATTTATTGTCAATGATATGCAACGCCGAATCGATCACTCTTTTTTCAATGTCCGGTCGCAACTATATTCCCCCGCTCTTGGTTCAATCTCAATAGATTCTATGACCCGGCCGGCCGGTTTATGATTGAATCGGCCACAAGATTGTTCCGCTCTTCGTAAAAATGGAAAAACGGCTATAATAATTTGGGACGGGTGCCGTCCGTTGCTTACGACATTCGTTTATGCTATACTAAATCGGCAACAAGCAAGGAAAAAGATAAGGCTTGTTTATAAAAACCGGAAAAGGAGAATGTATGGGAGAACTGCACGGAGATATCTCAACAATTTCAAAAAACCAAATCAAGGCCATCGAAGCTCTGTACGATTATCGTATGGACTTCAACCAATTTGCTTCAAAAGAGCTGCTCAGGGAGATGGCGCGCCTTTCCCATGAGATCGATAAAGAAATCGCCGTCTACATCAATCGAAGAGGCATTGTAAATTCCGTCAGCGTAGGAACGGAAAAAACCGCTCCCTTGCCGAAACCGGACGGCCGAAGAAGCCTTACCGCGACAAACGGGATTCGCTGCGTTCACACCCATCCGAACGGCTCCTCCCGGTTATCGCAAATCGACTTAAACTCCCTTCACACCATGAACTTTGATGCCATGGCCGCCGTATCGGTGAAAGACGGAAGACCGGAAACCGTTTCCGTCGCCTTGCCTACCGAATTGTATTTGTCCTTTGACGTAGCGCAAGACGAGACGGTCAAAGCCATCCAAAGTGCAGGTAAAGCCAACATCTACGGTCCCTACTTCTATTATGACCCGGCATTAGATCAAATCATGCTGATGATTCGGGAAAATGACCGTATTTTGAAAAAGGACATATTCGAAACGGCAACAACCGATGATCGTGCCATTTTAATAGCCATTGAAACTCCGGATTCCAAACCCGTCGGCGGACGTTCCGAAGCCGAGATTTCGTTGGATGAGTTGGAGGAATTGACCTATACGGCAGGCGGAATCGTGTTGGAGAAGATCTCCCAAAAAAGGCCGAACATCGACCCGGCTTACATGGTGGGAAAAGGAAAATTGGAAGAAATCGCTCTTTTACGGCAAGCCCTCGGAGCCAATTTATTGATATTTGACAACGAGCTTACCGGAACCCAGGTAAGAAACATCCAAAAAGTCACCGGAGCACGTGTTTTGGACCGAACCAACCTGATACTGGACATATTCGCCGGCCGTGCCAAATCGAAAGAAGGGAAACTCCAAGTGGAGCTTGCCCAATTAAAATATACCATGCCGCGTCTTCTGGGGTTAGGAGAAGAGCTTTCACGATTGGGAGGCGGAATCGGCACCCGCGGTCCCGGGGAAACCATGTTGGAAACGGACCGAAGACACGTCTTAAGAAGAATCGCATCGCTGGAAAAGCAATTGGAGTCGGTGAAAAGGCAACGAGACGTTTTACACCGAAAAAGAGAAAAAAGCCGACTGCCGGTGTTTGCATTGGTCGGATACACAAACGCGGGAAAATCCACGTTGTTGAACAAAGTATGCAATGCCGATGTGTTTGTCGAAGATAAGCTTTTTGCAACCTTGGACCCGTCCACCCGCATGTTCGAGCTGAATACGGGTCAATACGTTACCCAAGCCCTTATGACCGACACCGTCGGATTTATTCGTAACCTGCCTCACCATTTGGTGGAAGCATTTAAATCTACCCTAGAGGAAGTTCTTTATGCCGACGTAATCCTGCACGTGGTAGACGCTTCCGATCCTTTGGCTCAAGACAAAATCGCGGTTGCCGAAAAGATCCTTGGCGATTTGGGAGCATCCAAAACGCCCACCCTATTGGTGCTTAACAAAATGGATTTGCCGGGAGCGAAGGACAACTTTTTAAGAATCGATCACCGATGTCCTTGGGTGGAGGTTTCCGCCGTAACCGGAGAAGGATTGGACAATCTTTACCGAGCCATGGCCCAAATGATAACGGAAAAAACCGTGTCGGATACGTTGACGGTACCATACAGAAATGCAGGATTTGCTTCCTTTGTACGAAAGCATGCCCTTTCGGTACAGGAGCATTATACCGACAAAGGAATCGAAATCGCCTACGAGGCATACCAAAGCGCGGCCAACCGAATCAAAGCCCAATACGAAAGCTTGGTTACGGAGCAATAAGAATTTCAAGGTTTTACGTACAAAAAAAGCGTTACTCTCGATAATCGGAAGTAACGCTTATTTTTTCTTTGCTTATTCGTTTTGCTTTCTTTTATTCAAACAAGCTGCCGAAGGAGCTTCGGAAATTTATTGCGTATTCGCCTTCTTTAAGAGCTTTGATTTCTTCGTTGAATTTTATGGCCGGCATTTGGGATTTTACAATATCCTTGTTGGCTTCATATCCGAATAAATGCTCCATAACTTCGATGATGTGGAATCCGTATTCGGTCCTTACAATGTCAATGGTTCCGGGCTCGTTTTCAAAGCAGAATTTTTCAAATTCTTCTACCATTTGATTTTTTCTGAAGGTGAACTTTCCTCCGTCGGGAACCGATGCGGTATCCTCGGAGTATTCCTCTACCATCGCTTCAAAATCGGCTTCGCCGTCCTTGATGGATTGCAGGATATCTTCCGCTTTTTTCTGCAAGCCTTGGATTTTCACTTCGCTGTCGCCTTCGTTAATCTTCAGAAGAATATGCCTTGCCGTAACTCGATCAAAAAGGTCTTTGTTTTCTTCGTAATAGCTTTGGTATTCTTCTTCGGTAAATTCCTTGTTCTGCACGGTTTGATTGGCATACTTGTCCCCTAAAAATACCTTTTCATAGATTTTAACCACTTTTCTGAAAGGCAGTCCGTAATTCGCTTTGGATATCGTATTGATGGATACGCCGTATTGGTTCGCCGGTTCTTCCATCATATTTCTCAAACTGGTTATCATATTGTTGATCTCTTCTTGCGTGAGAGACACCCCGTTTTTCCTGGCTAAATCATAATAGACGGCATAGTCATGAACCTGTTGGGTGGCACTGGCGATTGCCGCGCTTTGCACGGTAATTCCGCCGCCTAAGTCTTGCTTCAAGAATTCATCCATGCTCAATCTATTGGTATTGTAATTCATATAATAGTTGTTCAAAACTTGGGTATGGAAAAAGATATACTCATCCCTCGATATTTTATAATCACCCGCCGTTGCAACCGTATTGGGGATAATTAAAAAAACTACGGCAAGCAAAAGGCATACCGCAACAACACCGGATATCCCGTATATGGAATACCGAACGATGTTTTCCGGATCCGGACCGGTTTTTCCTTTTTTGCCGACAACCTTTGAAGATTTGACCTGTTTAGCGTTCAAAAAATCCTCTCCCTTCCAAAATTTCTGCCGTTTCATATACTCAACGTATCATGCACATGATCGCATACGTTCAAATATTCAGCAAAATCATTATACTAAATCGAAATGTTCTTTTCAAAGATTTTCAACATCGTTTACAAAAAGTTAATGATTAATCGTTATTCCCGGCATCATGCTCCTCAATCGTCGTGCAGCAGGCGAATAAGGTTTTCAAGCTCATCCAAAATCACCTTTTCGTTTTTATCCTGCATTTTTAACACCAAGGAGGGCTTTACGCCGGCGTCGAACAAAAAGCGCCCTTTGAAAGGAACGGTCAGCTTTCCCATTCTTCGGAATACATCGGGGTTCATATCGCCGAAGGTAATGACCATTTGCCGACTTTTTCTTTCAATGGATTTGATCTTGATGTCGTTAGCCATTTTTCTCAGCAAGGCAATGCGAATCAGGTTATGGGTTTCTTCCGGAACATCGCCGAATCGGTCGATTAATTCGTCTACGATATCCTCCGCCTCTTCCTTGCTCCCTAGAGCGACGATTCTTTTATACAGCTCGATTCGAGTGCTTTCGTTCTCGATATATTCTTTATCAATATACGCGTTAACGTTGATATCCACCGCCGTTTCGTTAACGGTCTCTTCCTTCTTTTCGCCTTTTACCTCCCGAATCGCTTCGTCTAACAGCCTTACGTAGGTATCGTACCCTACAACATCAATATGTCCGTGCTGCTCGTATCCCAGCAAATTGCCTACGCCTCGCAGTTCCATATCCCGCATGGCGATTTTAAATCCGGATCCGAAATCGGTGAACTCCCGAATGGCTTCCAGTCTTTTTTCCGCTATGGGGGATAAGGTCATATCTTTTTTGTAAGTGATATAGGCATAAGCAATGCGGTTGGATCGCCCTACCCTGCCGCGCAATTGGTACAGCTGCGCCAATCCCATTTTATCGGCGTTTTCCACAATTAAGGTGTTGACGTTGGGCATATCCAGCCCGGACTCGATAATCGTGGTACATAACAAAACGTCAAATTCGCCTTTCAAGAAAGCGTTCATTTGGTCTTCCAGCTTTCTTTCCGACATCTGCCCGTGGGCAACCCCGACTTTGACTCCGGGGAGCATATCGAGAAGCTTTTTTTGCTTTCCTTCGATTCCCTTTACGCGGTTGTAAAGATAAAAGACCTGTCCGCCTCGAGCGATCTCTCGGTAAACCGCATCCTTGATCACTTGCTCGTCATACTCCAGAACGTAAGTCCTCACCGGGTGTCTTTCTTCCGGAGGGTCTTCAATGAC
>JAAYHZ010000093.1 GCA_012744235.1 Clostridiaceae bacterium | reverse complement strand
GTCCAAAGGATCCGGGAAGGAGTTTGGCGATGTCAAGTACCCTGTAAGAAAAAAAGATTCTCCTAATAATTTAAGAAGCAGACAGTACAAAATATGCATGGAGAACTCCTGTTAGATTCGTTATCCATACAATATATGCAAAAGGGTACTTGTACGTGTTTGTCCTAAAAAACATAAGATCTATTTTTGATTCATGATCTCCGCTGCAATTTTTCCAAAAAGAGGCGCCGCATCCGAAGCTCCGGATGTTGCATCCTCCAAAAGTACGGTCATGGCAAACTTGGGATTACTTACGGGGAAAAAGCCCGTGAACCATACCGTGTTATGACCTTCTTGCTCTCCCGCCGTTCCGGTTTTACCTCCGACACCGATCATGTTCCCGGGATCGGAAAGCTTTCCCGTTCCGGATTTCACGCACCTTTCCATAATACCGGCCAATCGTTTGGCCGCATTTCTGCTGATGACTCTTTCTCCGTGTTTGTCCGTAAGATCCAAGATTTTTTGTCCTTTGTCGTTAACAACACCCAATACCAAATTAACTCGATTTAACATGCCCCCGTTGGCAACGGCGGATGTCAAGTTGCATATTTGAATCGGTGTCACCTTAAAAACCCACTGTCCTAAAACCAGGTTGGCAAGGTCGATATCGCTTTTTACTTCCTCCGGCTCGGGAAGATACCCTTTTTTCTCTCCCGTTTCTTGAGGAAGGCCGGTTTCCTTTGTCAATCCCAGTTCGACGGCTTTAAGGTAGATTTTTTCATAACCGATTTTCCTTGCCGCGTTTATGAAATACGAATTGCAGGATACGGCGAAGGCTTCCGGCAGATCGACGGCTCTTTCCCGATCAAAATCATGAGCAGAACATTGGATTGTTCGACCTTGGAAGCGATAAAAACCGTTGCAATGCAAATCAAAATCTCTTGTATCGAAGGATTCCAGTATGACGGCAGCAATCACGGCCTTCACAATAGATCCCGGATTATACTCGCATACGGCGCGGTTTAAAAGCTCCCCGTTTTCTCCCTTTAAAAACTCTCCCGAATAATCGACGGTATAATCCGGGGCGGAAGCCATCGCCAACACATAACCGGTATTGCAATCCTGCAAAATGACACAACCTTTTTTACCCGTTTCTTTCAGATAATCTTCAACGATTCTCTGATAATGGATATCCAGAGTCAAAACCACATGATGAGGGTGATAACGATCTCCCTTTACCGTAATACTCGGTTCGCTGTCGAAAATGACATTGCCGTTAATATCCTGCAAAACGGAGTACAGAATACCGGAATCGCAGTCCAAAATATCGTCGTACGCTTTTAAGAGACCGGCGATACCTTCTTGGTTGTACCCGCTTCGGTAGCCGATTACGTGTTTGGCTAAGGAAGGATTCGTATTTTTTACTCTTAATATTCGACATTCATCCTTCAGCGCTTCTTTTATTCTTTTCCCTTCCTGTTCAGTCGTTCGAATGATCACGGGGTTATCGGGAGATAACGATAAAAAGATGTAGTTGTCAATTTCATTAAACAGCTCGTTATTGTCTACATAGGTATCGTAGTTCATAATTAAAACCGTCTCGACGGAAGAGGCCGTTAAAGGGATTCGGTTGCGATCCAAAATATCACCCTTTTCTTTATACAGTAAATACTGCTTGTACCGCTGGTCGTAAAGCCCGGTTTGAATTTTTTGTGAGTAAATTAATTGCAAGCTTCCTAATCGAAGTATCAAAGCGGCAATGCAAAATACAAACAGAGCAAACAACAATTTATATCGATTCATATGATCCTTCCTGAAATTAGTAATTATTGGGTATATCCGAATTCTGGCCATTCCTAAAAAGGAATATACGATTTCCAAGTCTAAAAAATGCTGTTTTTTGATTCTTTATGCTACAATGGACTTAACATATTGAGGAAAGGCGGTGAATTTTCCGGTTTGATAGAAAACCGGATGGAATTTATGAAAATATGCTTTTGCAGCGGCGACAGACCCCTATCCTTTGCAGCGGCCGAGTTGCGAAAATACTTGACCCTGATGGGAAACGATGGCATTTCATTATGCTTTAACGGACAAGAGAGTTCGGTAGATAAAATAACGTTAGGTACCTTTACCGATTTAAATCTTCCGGAAAAAGACCTCTATTCCGCAGAGAATAAATTCGACGATCATATCGTTATTGACATTGCAAACGGTACAGGATTCATCTCGGGCTCCAACAGCCGCAGCGTGCTGTTAGGCGTCTACCGATTCTTAACGGAAGCGGGCTTGCGCTGGGTACGTCCGGGATACGACGGCGAAATCATTTGCAAAAAAAACGTTCAGGATCTCACCTGTAAAATCAACGAAAAACCCGCTTATCGGCACAGAGGTCTATGCATCGAGGGGGCGAATCGCATTGAAAACATTCTGGATATCGTAGATTGGCTGCCCAAGGTAGGCATGAACGCATATTTTATCCAATTTCGAGAAGGCTTCACCTTTTTCGACCGTTGGTACTCTCATCACTTAAACGACCAATTGGTTAAAACCGGTTTTACCGTTGAAGATGCTCGCCGATTCGTAAAAATTATTGAAGACGAAATTGACAAACGGGGCCTTATTTACCATGCAGTAGGACACGGATGGACTTGCGAGCCTTTGGGAATTCCCGGAACCGCCTGGGAGGAAGTCGACCCGAATACCATTCCGAAAGACGCTTATCAATACTTTGCCGAAATCAACGGCGAGAGGGATCTATGGTACAAAGTGCCGCTGAATACCAACCTATGCTATTCCAATCCCAAGGTATTGGACTTGATGGCACAAGACGTGGTACGCTATTTGACAATCCGGCCTCGCATCGATATATTGCACATTTGGCTGGCGGACGGCTCGAACAACCAATGCGAATGCGAAAACTGCCGCAAAGCGCTGCCATCGGATTTTTACATTAAGTTTTTAAATCTTGTGGATTCCTATTTGACCGAGAAAAACATTGAAACGAAGATCGTATTTTTAATTTACGTGGATTTGTTATGGCCTCCTCAAATAGAAAAGCTGAACAACCCCGACCGCTTTATC
>JAAYHZ010000092.1 GCA_012744235.1 Clostridiaceae bacterium | reverse complement strand
GGTTAAGAGGCTTGTGTGGATAAGATCGTAGGGAAAACCCAACTTTTTACAAAAGGCGGTGTTGATGTGATATAATCGGGTAGACAACAACCATAAATACGTGAAGAGTCTGTTCCTTTCGGCAGATGATATGAGGGATTCTTGCTATTAGCAGCATTCCCATAGAAGTGTTGCTCTAACAAAAATTCAGGATGTTATCTATTCATTTTTTCCCTACAGTAAGTTGACACTATCGCTTCGATATTATTCCATGCGTTTTTTGTAATTTATGCATAAGATTTTTATGATAGAAAACGCTATCGGTTTTACCCATAGAAAGATTGAGGAATAAATAATAAAAAAAAGACAATTTAATTTTTCCATGCCTTAAAATTGCAGTGAATCGGAGTGTATAAGATGGAATCGACATTTTCTTCTTTTCTTTGGCCGGAAGCCGTCATACCTTCGGAAATGACGGATTGCCAAAGGTGCGAATTATATAAACAAAGAAAAAGAATGATTTGGGGAGAGGGAAACCCGCAGGCTTCGATTACGGTTCTATTGGATAATCCGGGAGAGCGAGAAGATAAGGAAGGGAATCCTTTTGTTTGCGGCACAAGGCGAATGCTCCAATATGCAGCGCATAAAGTCGGATTTAAACCGGATGACCTATTTGTCACATATATCCTAAAATGCCGTCCGAGAAGAAAGTATAACAAACAAGAGGCGAGAAATAATTGCATGAAGCATCTTTTCCTTCAGCTCGAGCTTCAAAAACCCGATTATATATTTTGCTTAGGGGATACGGCAGTACAAAGCTTTTTTGAAGAAAAGGAAGCCTCGGTAAAATGCTTTCGAGGAAAGGTTCATAACACGAAAGGATTTTCCGTATTTGTTTCCTACCACCCTCATGCCGTTGTAAGAAGGCCGAATCTTTTGCCGTATTTTCTTCAGGATTGGGAAGCGTTGTATTTTGCTTACAAATCTTCCGTGTCCTCATTGACGAAGGAGAAAGAATAAAATATGATGAAATAAGGTTGGAAAATGCCGATATTGCTATCCTGTAAAAACGGGAGGATACATACCATGGATTTTTCGTATTATTGTGAAAAGAAACGGCATGTTATGGATACTATCATGCGAAAACCTTCCTCCATGATTCCCATTGCTTTGCTTCATATTATGCAGCACAGCGTCATTGAAAGAATTGCAAAAGTACTCCCGGGAAGCTACGAGAAAGACCCGGTTCATGTGTACTTGAAAGCCCAAAAAAATATGAACGTCGATATAATCGACCAATTCATACCGGAAAATCCCCTGTCCATGGGCGATTACGGATACGAGGGAGGAAGAAGCGCAACCACCGGAGCAAAAGAAATTATCGTGAGCAACATGAAAATCGAATCTCCGGAGGATGTTGTCGCCCATATGGAGAAATTTATTTTCCCCGGTTTGAAAAAAGCCATACAAGAATTCGACGAAGAGCAATATATCCGGGATGTCATACAACGAGAAACGGAGATTCAACGGTTGTTCGGGGAGGATATTCTGAGAACCGGTTACGGGTTCTGTCCTTTCCCGTACATGCGATACGGTACATACGGGTATGTAAACTATTTTTGTGCCTATGCTCTGTATCCCGAAATCATAGAGCGGGATTTCAAATTGCAAAGCGAATTGGCTTATCTTAAAAACAAGGCGGTTGCCAAGATGTATAAACAATACAAGCTTCCTCCTTTGTATCGAGCGGACCACGATATGACCGATTCCAGGGGGACCTTGGTGAATATCAAAAGCATGGAGAAAATATGGTTTCCGTATTTTGAAAAATGCTTCCGTCCCGTTATCGATGCAGGGGTAACGGTCATTTGGCATTGCGACGGCAACATTATGCCTATGGTGCCCTATCTTTTGGAATGCGGCATTAAGGGATTCCAAGGCTTCCAATACGAAGACGGTATCGATTACGTGAAGCTATGTAAAATGAAAGCAAGAGACGGAGAGGAATTGGTGATTCAAGCAGGCGTTTCGGTAACCGTCACCCTGCCCTTCGGTACACCGGAGGATGTGAAAAAAGAATTAAAATTCTTGGTGGAAAACGGTCCTAAGAACGGCCTCATATTGGGTTTGTCCAGTTCCTTGGTACCCGGAGTGAAATGGGAGAATATAAAAACGCTGATCGAGGGCTTGAACTACTATCGAATCCACGGAAGAAAAGGCTAAAAACATTGGAGGTTGTGATGATCAAGAAAGGAAAATACGATTGCATTATCGAAGACAATGTCTTGACTTTGAAGAGAAACGGCAAGGATTTTTTGTCCCTTCCGGCTTCGGCCTCGGTGAACAAGGTTTTCTCTCGTTTTACCCGACAAACAACCGATGAAAATACCATACGTTTTTCATCGGACTTCGAAACCATGACTTTCGATTTATACGATGACTGTATAATCGTTCGATACGAAAAAACATTCGAAGAAAAAACGCCTATCTTTCAAGCCCGCATATTTACCGACGGAGTCCGAACCGTCGACTTGAAAGGCATTGACCGAGCTTTTTGCCCGCAGCCTCGAAACAACGGCGGTAAGAATATGGACTATTACCATCGGCTGCCGGACATTTCTCAAAACGGATACTTTTCTCCTTGCCTGCTGTCGTTTTCCATCGGCAGTCCTTACGGTTGGGTATCCTTCGGTCTTTTGGACATTCCGGATTCAAAAACATGCAAAATGGACGAGGATCATTCCGTTTTGGTGGAAAGCTGCGGCGGTAATAAAGTCATACCCCAAGGCGGTGTCTACCGTATGCCCGGTATCCTCATTACCTTTCCCGAGGACGAATGGGATGCCGTTACCGTATTTCGGAATAAGCTTTTTGAATTCGGGCTGTACAAGCCTCAAAAAAGAAAGTTCACCGAGCTTCCCGACTGGTGGAAGAATCCGTTTGTTTGTACCTATGGCGACCAAATGTTAGAAAGAAAAGTCGGACAATTCATCGATGAAAAATGGGTTTTGGAGCAAGTGCGAATTGCGGAAGAAGAGTGGGGAATGAAGAACATCAACTTAATCATCGACGATTCGTGGCAGCCGCCTCATGCCTTTGAACCGATAGCGGATAAAAATCGATTCCCCGATTTTCGAGGTCTCATCGATTCCTTGCATGATAGAGGCCATCGCGTTATCCTTTGGCAAACGCCTTTGTTTGACAAAATAACTAACGGCTTTACGACAAGGACACAAAGACTCGGTGTTTTGACGGATTATGAATACAAGTCGCCCTACTTTAAAAGCTTCCCCGGCTGTTATGCCATCGACTACACCTCGAACAATGCAAGGCAATTTATACGAGAGGTTGTCCGGGTTCTATTCGGTGACGAGGAAGGTCAGTACAACGCAGACGGAATCAAGTTGGACTTTTTGGGGCTTTTACGAGATCCTGCCGTAACCCGTTCTTACGAAAACCCGGAAAAAGGAATCGGGATGAGGGAACTGCTTTTATTCTATGAAATGTTTTACGAAGAAGCGAAGAAGGTAAAACCGGACGTATTGATCAACGCAACAGTGGGAGATCCGAGATTTGAGCACGTCATCGACTTTAATCGCTTGCACGATACCCACTGTGGCGTTATCGAAAAAGAGATGAGAGCAAGGATTGCAAGCTTAGGATGCCCCGATTTACCTATTGATTCGGACGGTGCTTTGATGTTCACCCGGTGGATAAAAGCCCATTACATCAGTGCCGCTTTGTACGCCGTTCCTTCCATTTATTATCTGAAGCAATTTCATGATTTTGCAAAGTATCCGAACGGAAGCTACATTTACGGAAATCCGGACCATAGAAACGAATTTTCGATCGAGCAAAAGCGACAGTTAGGTAATCTTCTGCAAATGACCAAATTCAGACCAAACGGCAGGGTGTATATGGATAGCTTCGGGAATTGGGTTTTAAAAGACGGGGATAAAATCAACGGAATGACGATAAAAGGAGAAACGGTAATCTATTATCCTACGGAGGAGAACGACACCGGATACATATTTACTTGGCAAGACGAAGTCATCATTCTTCCTCTTCACGGAAGAAAAATTTCTCAAATCGATCCGAAACCGAAAAAGGATTATTTTCTCGCCGACTATGCCCGCGATAGGGCCATAATGTATTTGGAACCGGGAGTTGTGCATACCTTTAAGAATACGGACGATAAAATATCCATTAATCGGATTTTTTCGACAAAGGCTAGTCTACCGGCGGAAGAAGAACCGAATTATATGAATTGGTAATAAAAAAGGGGAGATGAAACATCCCCCTTTTTAACGCGTTATGC
>JAAYHZ010000091.1 GCA_012744235.1 Clostridiaceae bacterium | reverse complement strand
TGATTCTACTGCAAAAAGCTCATTCTTACACTCGTAAAATTACACTAATGACATAATAAAATCCAATTTATGGTATTCAATTGCGATAAACGTCCCGAATTTGGGTATCAGCTACCTCGATTCGATATCAAATCGAGGTAGTTTTCATGTGTTTTTTACCTTTTGCCTAATAAAAGGCACAATAATCCCTTTTGTTTGTCAAGTTGTTACTTTTGCATATCCGCCTTGCAAAAATTTGATAACTCGTTTTATGTTCTGCGCCATTGATAAGAATCCGCATACAACGGTTGATTTAATCAAACCGCGTACCTTCATATTATTCAGTCCTGTGCGTTTCAACGCCGAAACGGTTCCTTCGATTCCCGCTCTCTTACTAACGTTTTCCTTCCTGCAAGTGGCTATTTCTTCTCGTTTCCTTGCGGTTTCCATTGCTTTTTCACTGATTCTCACCACACAGTTTTTGTTCTGTTGCTTGCTGTAGCATCTGTTAAAATGCTCGCATTGCAGACAAACATCTGTTTCGAAGTATGCCACCAATTGTCCTTTCGCTCTAACCGATCGGAAAGGCATATGACCCGCAGGGCATTTTTCAATCAATCCCGTTTCTTCTTTTATTTCAAACTCACTCACCGAGATCTTGTCCGACGGCTTCCGTCCGCACATGTCCGTCAAATGAATTTGGACATCATTGGCTTCCGCGGCTTTGTAAACATCTTCCGAGTGAAAACCTCCGTCTATGTACATGTCGGTACATCCGGTGTTTTCTTTGACCTTTCGGATTCGCCCGCTTAATATTTCTTTGTCGCTTACAATGTTGGGCTTAACGGCGTAATCGGTAATCAATTGAACTTTGTTGTCTTTCGAGCAGGTTTCCGATACCTCAAGTACATAGCCGCTTTGCCCTTTATTGCCTTTCTTTCGATAGGTGGCGTCCTCGTCATAGGCGGATTGAAGCGAATCGGACGAGATTTCTTTGCTCTTCTTCGGTACAAGGTTACCGTTTTCATCGGTCTCCGACTGTTCTTTGATGAACCGTTCCGGTATGCGAACTTCGTCCGATTCTTTCTTGTCGGGCAGTTCCTTCAATATCTTGAGAGCTTCCGCGCTCATAGACAAAAGCGTCGTAAGCCTGCTTTCCGTATCGACGGTTCTTACCTTATGCAGCATTTCGGTTTTGAAATCCTTTTCAAGAACCTTCCCCATTGATTCGGGTCTTTGTTCTTTCGGAATGGCTTTTACCCCTTTCTCCAATACGTCGTAAGCCAATGCCAATCGACCCGCTTTCTTGATGTTGCTTACGAACATGGTCGTATCGGTTCTTTGTTCGTCGAGCGAGGTTCCTGTCAGTTTCGCAAAATTCCTCAGTAACTCTATGAATTGACCGAATAAGAGGTTTTCGTCCTCGGGATGCTCCGTCAAATATTCATATACTCTTTCCCGAAAGTAATACAGCGTTCTTTCCGATATGTAAATCTCGCCAAGCGTTTTCCCTCCGACGGCATAAGTCGTTTGATAATCAAGATATAGGGAATCCAAAAGATCTTGATCATTCAGATCTTTCATATACTTGATATATTCCAAAGACAGCAATATATTCACAGGTGTATTCGGTCTGCCTGTCTTGCTGTACAATTTCGCAAAAGGTTCTTCGTTGATATGGCAAAATACATGTTCATAGAATACAGGTGCCCAAGATTTTTTAAATCTTTCGCGTGCTTTTTCATGCATCCAATCGAGACTTGAGAAAATCGGTTGTTGTTTATGTGAATCGTTTGCTCTGAACATAAAATATATCTCCGGAAAATTCAAAATATGGATTAATGAAACATATCTATTTTACCATAAAACCTGTCTCAAGTCTAGTGTTTTCAAGTGTTTCGAGGCTTTTTAAGAGCCCTTTATGAAATTTTCTAGGTACATTAATTGTATAGATTTACTTGAGTTTTTGCAGTAGAATCATTTCATATTATTTATGATTCCAAAACGGTTCCGTCGATATCGATCACCGTAACCTGCCACGGAATCATTTTTCCGCTTCGAATCAACGCTTGCTGTACGGCATAAACCAGTCCGCCGCAGCAGGGTACGCTCATCCGCAATACGGTAACGCTTCGTATATCATTTCTTTTCAGTATCTCGGTCAATTTATCCGCATAATCCGCATCGTCCAATTTCGGGCAGCCTATCAATGTGATCTTGTTTCTCATATAGTCTCGGTGAACATTCGGGTAGGCATAAGCGGTGCAGTCCGCTGCAATTAAAAGATGGGCTCCGTTGAAATACGGTGCGTTTACCGGTACCAATTGAATTTGGCAGGGCCATTGTCGCAATTGGGATTCGACTTCTTCCCTTTCCGTTCTCGGCTCCGGTCGTACGTTTTTTTGCTTTCCTTTCAGTTCGAATGGTCTTGCGCTGATACAGCCTCCGCCGCATTCTTGAGCTTGCGCCTTTTCCATATTCTTTTTCACCGCCTCCTCGTCAAAAGGAGCCGCCTCTCTTTCTTCTATGGTAATCGCCCCTACGGGACATTCCGGCAAGCAGTTTCCCAAACCGTCGCAATAGGATTCGGAAACAAGCTTTGCTTTTCCGTCTATAATCTGCAGCGCTCCTTCATGGCAAGCCGTAACACACAAGCCGCAGCCGTTGCACTTTTCTTCATCTATGGTGATAATTTTCCGTATCATTGTTCATCCTCCGTCCGTTTTTTTCGTTTTCTTAACTTCAAAAAAATTGTATCCCGGATTTATCTCGTGTTCGGTAACCAATGTTACGTAATTGAAATTACCGTATTTTTTCTCTTGAAAAACACGAAAGTTACTCCTTGTTTTACGGTTTCTCCGTTAACGTTCCTTGATGAAAAATGATTTTCCACTGTCCGTTAAAGCATTTCCATACGGAGCTTCGTAACGAGTATGTCTTTTGGTTCGGCGTTTTGTGATTTTGAATTATTTTGTAAGTTGCCAATACGGTATCGCAAGATAATTCCCGTACGGTAAAATCCGTAATCTCTCGGTCCGCTGCGGGTGTATTAACGTCGTCAAATACATCGCCTTTTTTGTAGCGATACACTTTTCCGGAGCTGCAAAACTCAAAAAAATCCTCCGCCAATAGTTCCGCGATTTTTTCCGCGGATCGTCGAACGAAAGGCTGCAATAAAAGACATTCCAAATCGAAGATTTGCTTTTCCAACAAAGACTTTTCCATGTCCCCACCTCTATACGGAATGGAATACATATATTCCGAAAGCAAAAAAGTGCGGTTTTTAGTCCGCACTTGATATATATCCTATACTTTCATTTATCTTTTGTCCGTATGAAAACCGGTACCAAAATCCCAGCGTCCCGCTCCTACCGACATGGCTACAATCTTGTCCGCGCCGATATCCGACATTCCGTGGTGGGAGTTGGATACTACGTATCCGCCGCATTTGGAAAAGGCCTTGATGTTTCTTTTTGTCTGCGCCACGACTTCGTCAAAATCCCCTTCCACCAAGGTCTTTTGGGCGTCCACACCGCCGTGGATGACCAGTCTTCCGCCGATTTTTTCCGCCAATTCTTCCGGGCTCATATTCGGGCAGCTGGTTTGTACCCCCACATGGGCATTGATTCCGATTTCAATAAAGTCTTCGTATACGGGATATACATAACCGCAGGAATGGAACATAACATAAAGTCCTGCGTTTCTGGCTTCCTCCACCTGTTCTTTTAATGCAGGCTTAAACAGCTCTCGCCACATATCCGGAGAGATCAGCATGGTGGATTCCCCCGCAAAGTCGTCTCCAAGCCACATAAAGTCGCAGTATTTTGCAGCGCCGGCTTTGATGGCTCTTCGGATGATTTCCAAAGCGTAATTTTTCTTGATGCGAACATATTCCTCAATAATTTCCGGTTCTAACGCCATCAAACTCATTGCTTGAACCATACCGAAATCCTCACATGCACCGGAAAAAGACGGCATCCATGCGGGACAGCAAATCAGCGCCTTATCGGGATGCTCCTTTCGAAACCCGGCAAAGTCGGGTATTTGTACGAGATCGGGATTTAAGATCAGCATACGGCGAACATCTGCGGGGGTCTTTGCGGATTTTAATACTCTCGTTCCCACATCGTCTGCATACGTAGCCGCTCCGGAATAATCCTCCGTTTCCCATCCCGGATTAAACCTTGTCCGAAAGATGGTCCATCGAAAGTCGCAGCCTAACGCCGTTTGTATTTGCTCAAGATCCGACATCCCGTATTTATTTATAAAATCTTCCGCCAATTCCGGCCAAACGGTACCTTCCATCAAATCAAAACACGGCACATCGGTTTCTTGAAATCGATATACCGCCAAAGCACGTTCTCGAGGGGTCATAATTCCTCTCCTTTCGAAAAATTTATACAATGATTCTACCCTGTGTTCAAAATTTCGTCAACCGAGGCGATACAAAAAGCACCTGCCATTTTAGAAACAGGTGCCTACGGAATATTCATATGCTTGTCCGATTATTTCATCGCCTTAACTTTTTCAAATTCTTCTTGGATTTCTCGGGAAGGTTCTCCGGACAACAGAGAGACAATGACAATCACGATGCAGGAAATCACAAACGCCGGCAGCAATTCGTAAATACCGAAAACACCGCCTAAGGGCTTGAGTAATAAATTCCACACAAACACCATGACTCCGCCGGAAATCATACCGGCAATGGCTCCTGCTTGTGTTGTTCTTTTCCAGAAGAGTGACAATATCATAATCGGTCCGAAGGTAGCACCAAAGCCGGCCCAAGCAAAAGAAACAACCTTAAAGATAACGCTGTTTTCATCCAAAGCAATGATGATACCGACGACGGCAATCAATAGAAGAATGATACGGGATACGAGCATGACTTGACGGTCCGTAGCGTCCTTCTTTATAACTCCTTGGAACAAGTTTTTCGATATGGCCGATGTGGCAATCAAAAGATAGGAGTCGGAAGAGCTGATTGTAGCGGCCAATATACCGGCCATAACGATTCCTGCGAATAAAGGCGGAAGCAGATTACAGCTTATTACAACGAAAATTCTTTCCGCCGTGCTTTGTGTTAGAAGCTCTGCAGGATACAAAGCGCGGCCGATCAAACCGATACCTACGGCAGCCATGAGGGAAATAACACACCATATAATAGCGATTCTTCTGGATTTTTTAATCTCTTCCGCATCACGAATCGCCATAAAGCGAATCAAGAAGTGAGGCATACCGAAATATCCCAATCCCCATGAAAGGGTGGAAATGACCGTCAGGAAGCCGTATTTTCCCGCCGATCCGAACAAAGGCTTGCCGTTTACAACTTCTTGCACACCGTCTTTCAGCGTAGGCTGTGCGATTCCGAAAAATTCGAAAAAGCCCGGTATTTCACGGATATTATCCAAAACGGGCTTGATCCCCCCTGCCGTAACGAAGGATACGATAAATGCCGCAACCAAGGCAAATATCATAACCAATGCTTGCAGGAAGTCCGATGCGCTTTCCGCTAAAAAGCCTCCTAAAACCGTATAGAACAATACGAACAACGCTCCGGCAATCATCATCAATTGGTAATTCAAACCGAACAGGGTGCTGAAAAGCTTACCTACCGTAACAAAACAGCTGGATGCGTAAACCGTAAAGAAAATGAGAATAAACAAAGCGGCGATGGTCATAATCACCTTTTTGTTTTCTTTGAATCGGTTGCTGAGGTAATCCGGTATGGTAATGGAATCACCGGCAACATGGGAATAATTGCGAAGTCTTTTGGCTAAATACAGCCAGCATATGTAGGTACCGACGGAAAGTCCGATAGCCGTCCAGATGGCGTCACTTAACCCGTAAAAATAGGCGACTCCGGGCAATCCCATCAGCAGCCACCCGCTCATATCCGAGGCTTCTGCACTGAGTGCCGTAATCCAAGGCCCTAGTGTTCTGCCGCCGATAAAGTAGTTTTTACTGCTTTCGTTTGCACGTTTGGCGTAATAAAGGCCGATTCCGATGACCAGTATCAAATAGCTGCACATCGAAATGATAATCTGTAAACTGTCTTTATTCATGCGCTTTCCTCATTCACTTTCTTGCATATTTTATCACAATCATAACAAAAGACCCTTTCTTTTTCAAGAAAAATGAGAAGAAATTGCATAAATATAAATAGCACCGAAAGAAAAATTCTTTATTCCTCTTTGCCTTCCGGCTTGGCGGATTCCATGGGGTCCATATGTATCGTGATTTTTACCCCCAGCTCCTTGTATATTTTTTGCTCGATTCGATCCACTTGGTCGTGAGCTTCCACAATATCCGATAACTGCGACACCTCCGCATGCATGGATGCATAGGTTTTTCCGGGGCCGTAATCGTGAACGATAAGGTCGTGAACCCCTGTGATTACCTCGGAAGACAAAGCAATCTTTCGTATTTTTTGTACGGCATCGTCGCTCAAGCTTCTTCCTAACAAGAGGCTGGCGGAATCTCTTGCAATCTTAAAACCGGTGTACATAACAAGAAAAGAGATAACAAGACCCAATATCCCGTCGATAGGAAAGGTTGTAAAGGTTCCTATGAAGGTTCCCAGCACCACAACGAAGGTGGCCGCGGCATCGCTTATACTGTCTTGAGCCGCCGCCTTGTTGATCTCGGAATCGATTCGTTCTCCGATACTCCGGTTGTAGGAAAACATCCAAATCTTTACGAACACGGATACGGACAAAAGAACCAGAACCGTTACATTTACCGTCGGCTGCTCAGGGCGAATCATCTTCTCAAAGGAGCTTCCGAAAAGCCGGGTTCCGACACTGAAGATCACAAAAGCAACGGCAAGGGAGGCGATATATTCGGACCGCCCGTGACCTTGGGGATGATTTTTATCGGGAGGCTTGCAACTCATCTTGACGCCGAAGATTTGAATGAGGGAGGTGCAAAAATCGCTTAGGTTGTTGAATGCATCGGAAATGACGGCGATACTGTTTATCACCAGTCCCACCGTTAATTTCAAAGCAAACAAAACAAAGTTGTTTATAAGGCCTAAAGTGCCGGACAGCATTCCGTACGCCGCTCGAACCTCAGGATCGGACACGTTTTCATAATCTTGAACAAACCGTTTAATAAGAAAACGAATCATGATACCTCCAAATAATCCCTTTTACGGCTCCGACCCAAAGGCTTCAATTTCTAAAACTCTCTTGGTCCATTAAAGCTATATAAAGGGTTGAACAAAATTATACATTTATTAACGAGTATATGTCAAATGTCGACGGATTGCTTTTTACTGTCGTAAAAAATTTGCAAAAAAACTTTTCTGTTCATGATATGATATATATAGAAAATATTGAAGGGATTCTTGAGGGAGGAAAACAAAATGGATACCATTTCAAGATTTACGGATCTCGGCGTTCCGGTTCCCAATTGTGCAGAAAACAGATCCTCCGTATTAACGAAGGACCTCAATGGCAATTTGTATCTAATCATTTTCTCGGAAGGGTTTTTGCTGAATGTGAATTTAAGCGAGAAAAAAGCGCACCAACGATTCTTTCCCGAAAACAACAACGGGTATCCCTTCGGATCCTTTGTCAGCCGATCGGGCCTTGTGTACTCCGCCGCAGAAAGCATGTTCATGGAATACGATCCTTCAAAGGATCAATTCACTTTTTATGAAGCATTACCGGATGCTCATACGGCAGGCTGGAGCTTCGGGGAAGATGCTTCGGGACGGATCTTTTTCGGATCCTATTCCGCCGGTACCGGCGGCCGCTTGTTTTCTTACGATCCCTTAAGGAAAACCGTACAGGGCTACGGCATCATGGATCCGTACGGCGATTACGTGGATCATTTGGCTCTTGATTCTTACGGTTGGGTCTATATGGGTGTAGGAACATTCAAAAAAGGGATTGTTGCATATCACCCTGAAACCGGTGAAAAAAAGCAGCTCTTAAAAGAGGAAGAACGGACCCGCGGCTCCTGCTATATCCGGCAAGGAATCGACGGAAAAGTGTACGGTCATTTCAATTTGGAGGATGTGGGTTACGGATTTAAACCGGAGGACGCCAAGGAAAAGTGGTATCTTTTTGAAAAGGGCTTGGCCGTACCCGTACCCTTTGAATCGGTAGCCCCCGACGGATACTATAACAACGCCCATACCTTCCAAAGCATACACAGTCCCTTTGTCGATCCTTCCTTTATTAAAGAATACGACATCGGAAATCATGAAATCCTTTGGGAGGACCTCGATACTCATGAAATGCATTCCTTGCGGCTCGAATATGTCACCCAAGGCGCTCACTTGTCTCCGATTGCAAAGGGGCCGGACGGCAGAATTTACGGAACCAGTAATCACCCCATGCACGCCTATTGTTATGACCCGGAAACCGAAAAGCTTCTACATTACGGAGGAAAGTTCTATGAAAAATCCGGCGGCGGCAATATATGTGCGTATGCCGTACAAGGAAGCGTTCTAGGCGGCGTCGCGTATTACGGCGGAAAAATACATATTTTCGACACGTCGAAACCGATCCGAATCGACACGGAGGATCCGGACCAAAGAAATCCCAAGTTAGTGGCGGAACACGAAGAAATATTGCGCCCTCGATGCGCAGCCGCCCATATCGACAAGGAAAGCTTTCTTTTCGGCGGCTTCGGTCCGAACGGAGGAACCGGAGGAGGACTTTGCATATATAACTACAAAACAAAGGAAGATTGCGTGATTCCGAACGAAGAACTTTTAATCTATCACAGCACCTTAGCCATCGAGGTACTGCCGGACGGAAACCCCATAGCGGGAACCACCATTGAATCCCCCTGCGGCGGAAAACCGAATGCCCAAGAAGCCGAGCTGTATATTCTCGATTGGAAAACCCGTAAGGTCATTTTCCGCTGTGTCCCCGTACCCGGCCAAAGAGAAATCTCCTTAATGAAATTGGACGATAGAGCCCTTCTTCACGGCATTACATCCGGCCTTGTCTATTTTGTTTTCGATCCTTTAAAGAAAAAGACGATTCATACGGCACAGCTAAAAGGCTTCGGGCACCCGGTTCGGGACGGATTGGTAAAAGGAGAAGACGGACTCTTGTATGGTTTATGCCAAAAAGCCATATATGTCATCAATACCAAAACCTTTGCCGTAGAAAAATTAGCGGAGCCTCCTGTTCCCGTATCAAGCGGCATGGCGTATTTGAACGGAGTCATCTATTTTAGCGGACCTTCATACGTCGACGACCCAAACAAGCAACCCGGACATTCGTCTCATTTATGGAAATATACGGTATAGCGGACGCACAAAAATTTTTCGTAAATTCGCAAAGTAAGTTCTACAGTGGAGACACAGGAGAAGTTAGTATTAGAAACGGACTAAAATAGCATGTGAATTTATTGTGAGAAAAGTATATACAAATAATAGAAACACGATAAATACAGGATTTTTCATCTAGCGATAAAGAAAAAAAGAGTATAGCAAATAATCCGAAAAACAAGCTTTTCAAATTAAATTCCGGTTATTAGGATTTTAGTTTGAGGAATTTCTTGCATTAAATTGATA
>JAAYHZ010000090.1 GCA_012744235.1 Clostridiaceae bacterium | reverse complement strand
GTATTGTTTACGGGTATTTTGTAGATCTTCTTCCGCAAGCCGAACCGTTTCTTCGCTTCCGATCAATTCGTCAAGAGTCACGTGAAAAAACCGGGCAATGGCTTTTAACGAGTCTATGCTCGGATACCCTCTGCCCGACTCCCATTTGGAGATGGCGGATCGTGAAACATACAATTTTTGCGCCAATTCTTCCTGCGTCAGATTTTTGCCGGTGCGCAGCTTTTGCAATCTCTCGTTAAATTCCATTGCCCCGCTCTTTCCCTATTTTAGGTTCATTTAAAATCGAATAACCCTCGGCTTTTCGGTAAAGGAATAGAAAATCGCCGTCGCATCTTCGAAATAGAGGACCTCCGTATTGTCGTCCTCGGCGGAATACATCGATAATAGCTCCGGATAATTATCCAGCATATGCTTTTTCGCTTCTATCCTGTCATCTCGGATCAGCCTTCCGGATACGCGAAGCCACTTTCCGTCGGCAAAGGCGCAAATTTCCGCCTTGGGATTCGCTTGGAGCTGCTTGGATACATCCTTTACCTTGCCGGTCTGAATATATAGCTTGCCCTCAAAAATATCGACGGTCCCGAAAGGTCTTACCCTCGGTTGATCTCCTTCGACGGTAGCCAAATAATACGTTCCGCATTTTTTTAAAAATTCAAAAACCTCTTCCATATGTTCTCCTCTCCTTCATCAAGCATAGAATCTTTTCATTCGTTCCAGCCGTATTCTCCTTTAAGCTCGACAAATCGGACCGCTGTCACGGTTTGGACGTGTACATCGCCTTTACTCGTCTTCGTGACCAGCTTTAGCTCCTGCATACTTGGCGGGCCCACCGGGATAACCATCCTGCCGCCTACTGCCAGTTGGTCAACCAATTCCTTCGGCAATAAGCTTGCCGCAGCCGTGACCATGATCCTGTCATAAGGAGCATACTCTTGCCAGCCTTTGCTTCCGTCTCCAACTTTATAACAGATATTTGAAAAATTCAATGCCTCCAGCCTTTTTTTGGCTTTTTCCATTAACTCGGCGATTCTTTCCACGGTATAAACCTTTGCCGAAAATTTTGCAAGAATCGCCGTCTGGTATCCCGAACCGGTTCCGATCTCTAAAACCTTGCTATCCATCCCCGGCGATAAAAGCCTCGTCATTTCCAGCACAAGGCTAGGCTGCGATATTGTTTGCCCGTATCCTATGGGCAAAGGTCCGTCTATGTGGGCGTAATTTTTCATGATACCGTTATCGATAAAAAACGATCGATCCAAAGAACGAAAATAAGCCTCCGGCTCCTTCGGGTCCACTCCCTTTCCACCTCCGGTTTCATTACCTATGTTTTTTCCCCAAACAATGCAAAACGACTCCATCTTCGGGCTTATAAATTTCTCCTTGTTCACATAAAACAACGGAGAAGCCCGCATTTTCCGCATAACGTATAAGCTCTTGCGGAACAAAGGTCTCCCAATAAATTTCGGCATCGGTATACGGGTAAAACTTATTCTCCCTAAGACACGGCTTGTAGAATTTCGTTAAATACTCTCGATCGTGACCGGAAAAGCTTATATAGCCGTCTTTTTTAAGGACGCGCCGACATTCCTTTAAAAAACGCCTTTTATAATCGTCGCCGTATAACAGTCCGAAGGTTTGCGCCCAAATGAGAACCGCATCAAAGACTTCGTCTTCAAAGGGCAGCTCTTGTCCGTCGTAATGTAAAAAGGAAATGTCACGGCAATTTTCCAAAGCCAGCCGAGTCACTTCTTTTATAACCTCCTTTGATATGTCAATGCCCGTTACGGAAAATCCCATATCGGAAAGGGCAAAGGCTTCTCTTCCCATTCCGCAGCCGATATCGAGAACCGTAGCCCCCTTCGGTATAAAATCGACAACAGACCGCTCCCATTTTTTGAGCTTCCTTTGGTTCCATTGGAGCATCACTTCCACGTTCTCTTTTTTCTCATACCACTGCCGTACCGATTCGTTCATATTCTTCTCCCGATACTTATTTCAAAATCCGTTTGCTCCGATATGCAAGGAGCCGTAATTCGGATTCCTCGCCTTACGGATAAAACAAGGCAAATAGGTAGCATCCCCTTCCATAAATGCAATTTGGGGTGCCTGCCGCGATGCAAATGCAATAAAATTGCCGTCCTTATCGAGTCCGATAATCTCGGCGTTCGGATACCAACGATGCAGCGCTTGGGCGAATGCATCCGGACCGCAGCCGATTTCAAGAATTTTTACCTTGTCATCAATCCGAAACGCCTTCTTGTATTTTTCTTGAAACATATCGGAAAAGCGGAGCTTTCTTGAAAGATACATCGTGTTTATCCTTTGTATGG
>JAAYHZ010000089.1 GCA_012744235.1 Clostridiaceae bacterium | reverse complement strand
CGCCGAAGCTGATCGGAACCGCCAGTGAAAGCGGTGCCAATGTTTTCGAATTATCCTATTTTGACACGAAAGCCTATTTAGCTCAAAGTCCGCAGTTTTACAAGCAAATGGCGATGGCCAGCGGTTTTGAGAGTATATTTGAAGTAGGGCCGGTATTTCGAGCGGAAAAATCCTACACAAGCCGACATGCCACCGAATTTACAGGATTCGATTTGGAGACATCAAACATCAGCTCCTTTAAAGATTTGATGAAGCTGGAAGAAAACTTGCTCACCGATATGCTGAAAAAGGTCAAAGCCAAATACGGAGACAAGATTAAGGACATGTTCGGTCTAGAAGTGATTGTACCGCAAAAGCCGTTTCCGGTAATCAAGCTTCCGGATTTGTATGCCGAGCTGGAAAAGCGTTACGGATATCGCGTATCGGAAGAGGAAAAGGGAGACTTGACTACCGACGCTGAAAGATACGCTTACCGTTTTTCCATGGATGAATACGGGCATGAGTTCCTCTTTATTACGGATTTCGACGCAAAAAACAGAGCTTTTTATCATATGAGAAAAGACAATGTTCCCCAAGGCTATGACTTGATTTGGCGCGGTGTGGAAATCACCACCGGGGCTCAACGGGAGCATCGCTATGAGATCCTGAAAAAACAAGCCGAAGAAAAAGGGCTAGATGCCGACGTTCGCTTTTACTTGGAATTCTTCCGCTACGGATGCCCGCCCCACGGAGGCTTTGGTATCGGAATCGACCGATTAACCATGCTGCTTTTAGGGCTTCATATCAAAGATTCGATGTTTATATTCCGAGGTCCAAACAGATTGTTTCCATAAACGTATCGTTCGCTCCGGTTTAACCGGAGCCTTTTCTTGTCTTTTATTTTAATTTCCATGCAGTACGTCGCTCGGCTCCTGTGTTTTTTCTTTTGCCCTTAGCATCGGCTTTAAGACAAGCAAACCGATCAGCATAATCGCGGGAAAGATGACTGCCGCCAAAAGTCCGTAATTCAAGCTGCTGCCGTCTGCGATAATCCCCGCAAATTGGGGACCTATGGAACAGCCCAAATCTCCTCCCAATGCCAAAATGGCAAACATGGCGACACCGCCCGACGGATAGCCTGCCGCGGTCATGCTCAGCATACCCGGCCACATGAGAGCGACACTTACGCCGCACAAGGTGCAGCCCAGCAAAGATATTGCCGGTATCGGTACAATCGCCGTAATGATAAAGGAGGCAATGCATAGAACGGAGCTTACGGTCAATGCCTTATGAATATTCACTTTTTGACCCTTTATCCCGTACCATGTACGCACGGTTCCCATCATAACGGCAAACAGGCAAGGCCCCAGTATATCGCCAAGGGCTTTGGAGATGCCGAGACCTTTTTCGACGAATAAGGAAGCCCATTGGTTCATCGTTTGCTCGCTTGCACCGGAGCATACCATCAAAAGCAACGCAATCAAAAAAATTCTCGATCTGAAAAGGGTTCTTAACGGCGTTCGGTTACTTTCTTCAATAAAAGGTACTAACGGTACCTTTGTAAATTTAAATAACGTAAATAGCGGAAGCAAAGTCCATACAAGAGGAAGAACAAACCATAAATCTTGGCCGATGGTAAGCAATGCGAAGGTGGAAATAACAATTACAAGAACCTGTCCCCAACAATAAAAGGAGTGCAAAAGGCTCATCGATGACGCTTTTGCATCGCCCGGAAGGCTTTCAACAATGGGGCTAACCAGTACCTCTATAAGGCCGCCGCCGATGGAAAACAATACGGTGGCGATAAGGAGTCCTATATATGAGGAGGGCAACGCTTGGGGCAATAACGCCAATGCGATCATACCGACAGCGGCAAAAAAATGAGCCAGAACAACCGATAAACGTTGTCCGATTCTATCTACCCATTTAATGGCAAGGGCATCGACAATGAGCTGCGTTACGAAATTGGTTACGACCAAGCTGCCGAGCATGGTATAGGATAGACCGAATTTTTCTTGGAATACGACAAAAAGCAACGGCGGGAGATTTACAATAAGCGCTTGGGTTATGTATCCCAAATAGCAGGCATGAAGAGTGCTTTTATATCGAATGTTGTTCATTTCTTTCTCCTTTTGTTTGATTCTTCTCATTAGTTTACCACTTGCTATAAAAATAAAAAACAATGAAATGATCTATGAAAAAAATTATAAAAGCGGACGCATTTTATAAAACGTCCGCTCCGCAGCGCTTTCCCTATAGCGTGGAAGCAAAGTATTCCATCGCTTGTTTTACTTCGTCTTGTGCCTCCGGTTTTATGAGGGAAAAATACAAAGGCATTGTTTCCCGGAGATATGCCTTATCAAACGTACCCTTGTCTTTTTTCTATTCCATGCCTTCGAGTCTTTCGAGCCACCTTAATATGCAACCGTTTTTAAAGAATTCATATAATACGCCTTCACAAAAACGATCCGCTCTTACGACACTCATGAGAAGCGCAAGCACACATTGGGTATTTAACTTCGAAATGTCAGTATTCTTTATGATTATAATCAACAAAACGGTAGAAGTCCCGGATAAATTCAAGTACCGTTTCCGAGTAACAAACATAAGGCCAATGCTTCGGATGCTACGGTGTTCCGTCATTCTCTGTGTCAACGATCCATTCGCCTATATTATCTTCCTTTATAAGGGGTATGTATTTTGTAAGCATATCGAATCTACTCACGGTCGTTCTCCTCGAAGCAATGCAATCGCCGCTTCTTTATATTTTTTCGATAGGAATCCATATTTCCACGATGGAATCTTCACTGTCGCCTTGAAATTTTTCATCGTAGCCATACGGATTACCGTCCATAAACCGCTGCTTATACCTCATCTTATTGGCTTTTAGCCAATCATCCATGGCATCGTTTTCACTGTCATATCCTTTCGCAACATAAACATCAAAGGATGCATAAACGGATGCCGGCAATGACATTACGGAAAATGCGGGATCCGCAATCGGTTCGGATACGGCAACCCCCACATGGCATGTACATTTGCTGTCGTCGTATATTCGAATCTCGTACGAATTTTCCGACAGCTTATTTTCAATACCTATCTTTTCATAGAGCATACAAAATTGCTCCCACAATTCACGGGTTTTTCTCCCGTCTCCCGTGATACCGGCTATCAACAGCTCTTCCTTTTCCATCATTTTCGGATGCACAAGAATACCTCCTTTTAATTTTTTTGTAAATTTCTCGACAATTTCATCAACCGACATGATGACCGGTATATAGCCTTGCTTTCTGTAGTCGCTCGGCGATATGCCGTATCGATTTTTAAAGGCGCGGCAAAAAGATTGGGACGAATAAAATCCGCAATCAAAGCAAATGGAGGTTATCGATTTATCCGGATTCGTAAGGAGGACAGCGGCTTTTTCAAGCCTGCGTTCCCGAATGTAGGTGCCGATAGGCTTTCCTACTACGGCGGAAAAAAGCCGGTGGAAATAATACAGCGAAAAACAAAAGGTGTCGGCAACCTGTTCATATTCGGTGATCTCATCCAAATGATCCTCGATATAATGTAAAACCTCGCGAATTCTTTGTAATTTATCCATTCTCACCCTCTCCTTGTAACTAAAGTGTACCGGTTTTTATGCAGGCATTCTTAACATTACTTGCCCAATTTCTATTGGGACAAAACAACGTTCCGGCAAAAGTACGATTTTTCTATAACGTAAAAAGGAAATTGACCCTAAGGGAACAAGGGCTTACCATAGGAGTATGGAAAACATTAAGGAGGTAACGGCACTTTGACTTTTCATGAATACGAAAATATATCGAGGAACATGGATTTTACCCGAAAACATTGGTATGCCTGTATTTACGATCAACAAGTCATAAAAACCGAGGATGTCCGCTTTCTTCTATCTCTTATCGGGAACGAACCTCGAAGCATTTTGGAGGTCGCTTGCGGGACGGGAAGAATAGCCGTACCGTTAGCATTAGCCGGACACCGGGTTGT
>JAAYHZ010000465.1 GCA_012744235.1 Clostridiaceae bacterium | reverse complement strand
CTTGACGGTGAAAGTCCGTTACGGGGGTTGATAGCACCAACCGTTAGCCAAAGACAAGGGTGTCCATCGTGAGGTGGAATCTGAAGGAAGTCGGAGGCAAAATCCCGGCCTGACGAACAGGAACTTCATATGAGGCATATGCAAGTCGGACGAGTTTGCATAACAAAACGAAGTCCAATGCTATCCGAGGCTTGCGGTGTAAATGAAGCAGGTATATGGGATGAAGGGGCGCGCGCTTACCCGCGGAGATCTGACCGGTACGCTGAGTCGGATGAACTTCCACAAGGCAACCCGTGCAGCAATGTACGGCTGAACGGTCAGAAGTCAGCAGAGGCCATAGTACGCAGCGGTCATGAACGGAGCGGAAGGGCCGAACAACAGGAGGTTCTGAAAGATTGAAGGACTCGGGAAGGATTTGTAGAGAGCAGACAACTTCATATGAAGACTACCTGCCAGAGGCAGGGGTGGAACCCCGAGATATGGCAGGAGTGCGGAGAACCCTTCCGGCGGAAACAAACGGACAGGACAATGGAGAAGTAAGTACCTTTGATTTGCTCGAGAAGATATTGAGTAGAAACAACATGAACGCTGCCTATAAACAGGTGGTAAGGAACAAAGGCTCCCATGGAATTGACGGTATGAAGGTGGATGAACTTCTGCCATACCTGAAAGAGAAGGGCAATAATCTAATCGGGGAATTGAAGGCAGGGACGTATCGTCCCAAGCCCGTTCGGAGAGTGGAGATACCGAAACCGGACGGAGGAGTCAGGTTACTGGGGATTCCCACGGTAGTCGACAGGATGGTTCAGCAGGCCATTGCCCAAGTACTTGCATCCATATTTGACCCTGAATTCTCGGAGAACAGCTTTGGATTTCGGCCGGGAAGAAGTGCTCACCAAGCAATAAAAAGAGCACAGGGATATATAAATGAAGGGTATGACTGGGTAGTGGACATCGACCTTGCGAAATATTTTGATACTGTGAACCATGATAAACTCATGGCGCTGGTGGCAAGGAGGGTAAAAGACAAGAGGGTACTGAAGCTTATCCGGGAATATCTGAAAGCGGGCGTCATGATAAACGGGGTCGTAATCGAAACTGAAGAAGGATGCCCACAGGGCGGACCACTCAGTCCCCTGTTAAGCAACATTATGCTGAACGAACTGGATAAAGAACTGGAGAAGAGGGGACATAAATTCTGCCGTTATGCTGATGACTGCAATATTTATGTGAGAAGCAGGAAAGCGGCTGAACGCACGATGCAGAGTGTCACTAAATTTCTGGAAGGAAAACTGAGGTTAAGAGTTAACCGCGAGAAGAGCGCGGTTGACAGACCGTGGAAGAGAAAGTTCCTTGGATTCTCATTCTATCACGGGAAAGAAGGCGTGAGAATCCGGGTACACAAAAAGTCCGTAGAGAGATTAAAGGAAAAGATACGCAACATAACATCAAGGAGCAACGGGGTGAGTATAGACGTTCGCCTGCAGAAGATAAAGCAACTCATCAAAGGATGGGTCAACTACTTCAGAATTGCGGACATGAAATCTCTCGCACGTTCACTGGATGAATGGACACGCAGGCGACTGCGAATGTGTATCTGGAAACAATGGAAGAAAATCCGTACCCGTTTTCAAAATCTAGTGAAACTGGGATTGGACAGACAGAAAGCATGGAAATTTGCCAATACAAGAAAAGGCTACTGGAGAATTGCCAATAGCCCCATACTTTCACAAACCATTACGAACGAGCGCCTTCAGAAGCGCGGATACACTGGCTTTATAGCTGAACTTGCTTAAGAAATTGAACTCTTGTTGAACCGCCGTATACCGAACGGTACGTACGGTGGTGTGGGAGGACGGCTACTCAATTAATGAGTAGTCTCCTACCCGATT
>JAAYHZ010000088.1 GCA_012744235.1 Clostridiaceae bacterium | reverse complement strand
CCTCATATGAAGTTCCTGTTCGTCAGGCCGGGATTTTGCCTCCGACTTCCTTCAGATTCCACCTCACGATGGACACCCTTGTCTTTGGCTAACGGTTGGTGCTATCAACCCCCGTAACGGACTTTCCCCGTCAAGGTCGCGCGCATGCCGCGCGCACATAAAAAAGGTATATCAAGTATAAAACTTGATATACCCGTCTTAACGGAATTTCTAATGTTCTTTGCTGTCTCGAATATCGGATTTTTCTCCTTGGATAATGGCCGGGATTGTTCTCCATCCTAATCGTTTACATGCTTCATAGCGCAAGTGACCGGCCAATATTTCATAGGTTCCTTTAATCGGATTTCTATTCAGCAAAATCGGCTGCAGGAGTCCTTGGGTGGAAATGCTTTCAATAATCGGCTCAAGCTCCGCATAATCCACTTTCAAATCCGGTTCTTGGATATGGGACATATCGATGTCCTGAATATGAGGCATGCTTTTATGCTTGCTGGCGTCCGCTTCTTTACGTTCCGCTCCGGCTTTCGAAGAATATATATAAGGTATGGCCATATCCACATTCGGATTATTCTGAAACTCTTGGAATATCATCTTGTTGATATTATACGATATTTCCGCTCTTCTCTGTACTTGGGTTTGGTATCGTAATCTCAAATAAACCCCGTAATCATACAGGTCGGATCGTATGTAGGGCTCGCTGCCTGTTTTCTCGATGATCTCTTTTGTTACCTGTCTTGCAGCATCCAATAGAATCCGCTCCGCCGTCTTCCAGTCGGAATCATATGTGATACGAATAACGACTTCGTCCAGCATATATGCCGCTTCCTGTTTTACCGTATAGTTGATGACTACCTGATTAAATAGCATGGCGTTCGGAACCAATATGTATCGGCCTACGGCTTCTTCACTTCCGATGCTACCTCCTACTTGGTCCAACCGGGTGTACATCGCGCCGATGTCCTTTACGTCACCTACCAGTCCGAGGGAAGGGAATTGTATACGATCACCCGGTCGGAAAGGTCTTTTTACCGATACAAGAATCCATGCGGCAAAACCACTGACAGGAGCTTGCAAGGACCAACCTAAAAGCATTCCGCCGAACATAGCAAAGAAATCGCTGAAGGCTTTTAACTTTCCGAATGCAAAACCGATGCTTAAGATCACCGCAAAAAAAGCTATCAGTTTGTAAAGGCGTGATAACATCATCCCTTCCGCTATGGGTTTTTGCTTTGCTTGCATCAACCAAACCGTAACAACCGTTAACAGAAACGTTGCCGCTAAAATCAAAGCGACATTCATAAACATTCGGGGAATCGTAATACCGGATTCTAATACTTGCCAATCAAACGGAAGGTAGTTTTCTGCCGCAAAAAAGACAACCGCAACCGCAGCGGAAATTGCCAGCGAAACTATCGTTTTCTTTTTAAATTGATTCTCCATAAGCGTACCTCATCTTTTTAAGATTAGCTATATTTATTATATATTTTAAACTTCGCATTGACAACCGGCTGAATGAAGGGTTGAAGATATAGTATAAAATATCCTTGCTTCCAAAAATATCTATATCATGAAAGCAAGGATGAGGGTTCGACGGATTGTATTCTTGCCCAAATTCCGAGTTACGAAAACAGTAAAAGGCATAAATTACATCTTTTTATATCTTCGTATACCCGTCATGAAAAACAATGGCATCCAGCTTACGACCTTCTTTACACATTTCGCAATCCTTCGGGTCAAATAACTTGTACCCGGGAATATCTTCGCTCGTAAACAAAGAGTGAATCTTTTGGGTGAGTTTTTCCGGATAAGCATTGAATAAAGCGGAAATCCATGCAAGCCGGCCCCCGTAATAGGACAAAAGCTCCAAAATACCGTTCACCGTTATTCCCGTCGAAATGGACGATATGAGAAGCAGTACGTTTTGATTGAAAACCATTTCTTTTACATTGTCCTGAAACATTAATTTTCTGTGGATATTATTCAGCGGCGTCACAACATGAATATCTTTTCCGCTGTTAATGACGGATGTTCCCGATTTTCGGAGTTCGTCCGCCATATAGGCACCTATAACCTCCGTTCCTTCGATACAAACAATGGTATCGATCGGAGTCGCGGCTAAATAAGGGGTTATTAATTCTACAGCTACCTCTTTGGCAATCCGTGCATTTGTTTTTAGATTACACAGATCAAGATAACTGT
>JAAYHZ010000087.1 GCA_012744235.1 Clostridiaceae bacterium | reverse complement strand
TCACCTGCAACCTGCTGGTCTTGAAGTAGGCCGTCACTGTCTCCAGGATCTCCACAATGATTATGGTTTATTGATGTCAAGGTATATTTTTGTTGAGAACCGTCCTTTAACCGTGATATGATAGATATAATGTTAAATGATAGGAGGTATTAGACAAAGATGAGTTTTTATAATAATTTCGGATCATCGGGACAAACAGGGAACTCTGTAAAACCGGATGCAAAGAAAATCATGAAATATTTCACGATCGCTGCGATAATCGTTATTGTTTTACTGATTGCATCCACCTGTTGGTACACGGTAGACGAAAAACACCAAGCGGTTATTACAACCTTTGGCAAGGTAACATCCGTTAATGATGCCGGTGTGCATTTTAAATTGCCTTTTGGCATACAAAAGGTGCATAAAGTTGAAGTCAATGTATTTCAGCGTATGGAATTGGGGTATCGTACGGATCCTACTAAGCCCTCAGGATACACGGTTGTTGATAATGAAAGTAAAATGATTACAGGCGACTACAATATCGTGAATGTGGAGTTCTTTATTGAATATAAAATCGAAGATCCTGTCAAGTATTTGTTCGCATCGTATGATCCCGAAGACATTTTGCGCAACCTTGTTCAAAGCCAAGTGCGCAGTGTTGTCGGTTCAACCAATGTAGATGCGGTCTTAACCGACGGTAAGGAAGCGATACAAAGGATGGTACGAGAATTTGTTACCGAAACCTTGGAGACATACGATATCGGGATTATGTTAACCGATGTCAAGATCCAAGACAGCGAACCGCCTACGCTTGAGGTTATTGAAGCATTTAAATCGGTGGAAACTGCGAAGCAAAATGCCGAAACTCTAATAAATCAAGCCAGAGCATACGCAAACTCCAGATTGCCTGCGGCCAATGCAAAAGCAGACAGCTTAATCCAAAATGCCGAATATCTAAAACAAAAACGAATTAATCAGGCAATCGAAAACGTAGCCATGTTTGAAGCCATGTATTCCGAATACAAGCTGAATCCCGGAATTACTCGGTCACGAATGTATTATGAAGTAATCACCGAGGTCTTACCCGGAGTCAAATTGTATATCGACTTGTCGGAAGGCGGTGTTCAAAAACTGTTGCCTTTAGAAAACTTTATCGACGATGATTCGGCAAGTACTTTACAAGACGATACTGCAAGCTCGTCTCTTTCAAACAATACGGCAGGAGGTGCGGAATAATGAATAAGAAAAAGGTGTTATTGATCTCTATCATCGGTCTTGCTGTTATAATTTTGCTATCTTCTTCGGTCTATATTGTGGCCGAAAATGAATATATGGCAACGGTAAGATTTTCAAAAATTATTAATATAACTGACAAAGCAGGTCTTCACTTCAAAGTTCCTTTCATCGATGGTGTGAAGTCATTCCCGAAAGCCGTTATGGTATATGATATTCAACCTTCGGAAGTTCTGACGTCAGATAAGCAAAACATGACAATTGACAGTTATGTTTTATGGCGTATAACAGATCCGCTGCTATTTTACCGCTCCTTAGGCAGTATAGCAATTGCGGAACAACGTCTGGATGCCTTAACTTACAATACCTTGAAGAATACAATGGGTACGGTTTCATTGACTCAAATTATCACCGAGGATCAAATAGGCGGCAGGAAAAAGCTCTACGACGATATTACCGCTTCTGTTCAAGGTTTGGTTCCTAATTATGGAATTGAAGTTGTTGACGTAAAAATTAAAAGATTCGATTTACCGACAACAAACGAACAAGCCGTATATGCAAGAATGATATCGGAAAGAAAGCAAATGGCCGATAAATATTTAGCCGACGGAGAATACGAATCCTCCATTATTCGTAACGATACGGACAAACAAGTAAATATTATTATCTCCAATGCCGAAGCCAAAGCTGCGGTTTTAGTTGCAGAAGGAGAGCAAGAATACATGAGACGGTTAGCGGAAGCCTATAATACATTAGACAAACAAGAATTCTACGAGTTTATCCTGGCATTGGATGCTCTTAAAGCCTCTTTAGAAGGCTCCGGTAAAACCGTTATATTAGGACCCGATTCACCGATCGCCAAAGCATTATTGAACAAATAGGGTTCATTTATCCAAGACGCACTTGTACCCGACTGATTTTGCTTCACATAAGCAAAATATCTATAAACATGAATACTACAATATCTTGGAGGTCATAGGTATGATGAAACAATGGTGGGAAGAAGGTGTAATTTTAATCTCCGAAGGATTCGTTTCCATGTGGAATTTGTATTCCGTAAAACCGGAAGAAATTCCCGAGATCGTCGATAAATACAGGAGAACAGGAGCGAATACCGTGCACTTTGGTGCCATGCAAGTAGGCGAAGGTTGCGGAACCGACTATACCAAACCGATCTTTAATATGACCGGCAGGGCCGGTATGGATCCGGACTTACTACGTATTTTCATAGAAGAGTTTCATAAGCATGGCATTCGAATAATTATCTATTTTAACGGCCATTCTTTTGTTCCGCAGTTCTATAAAGACCATCCCGACTGGGTACAAGTATACGAAGACGGAACACCGGCTTTAGATATTTACGGAACGGGAATATCGGCTTGTCCCAATAACTCGGAATATCGAAAATGGCAAGCCGACGTTATAAGAGACCTATGCCAATATGAAATCGACGGAGTATTTTTAGACGGAGATATCTTTTTTCAAAAAACCTGCTTTTGTACTACTTGCAAGAGTAAATTTAAAGAAAAATACGGATTTGAGCTTCCTTCCAAACAAGATCGTGCCAATCCCAACTGGAAGTATGTAAGAGAATTCCAGATAGACTCTTTGACCGAATACGTTGGACATTTGTACAACGCTTTAAAAGAAAAAAGACCCCAAGCTTTACTTTACTGTAATGCAGGTTTGCGAACGGCTAACTGGCCGACAGGAAGGCAAAACAGACGTCTTATGGAAGTACAGGACATGCTTTTGGCCGAAGGCGGATTCTTATACAACAATATCAATTTAACTCCCATATGGAGAACCGAATGCGAAGATAAGCTTTGCATGACCCAAAGCGGTGGAAAACCGGTTATCAGTGGAATGGCGATAGACCATAAAAGCTGGAATTGGTATCAGCTGCCACCGGCCGAGTATAAACTTATGATGTATGAAGCAATTGTGTCCGGTTCTCACATTTATTCCGGAATGTCTTCTCCCCAAAACAACATTGAGGGATTGATAGAAAACATTTATAGTGTATACCGGTTTATTAAAGAAAACGAAAAAACCCTTTATCCGACGGAATCTTTAGCGAAGACTGCCGTTGTGTGGTCAAATGTTAATGCGGACTATTATAAAGGCGGCAGTATCCGTAAAACCGATTTTACACAAGAAGCCGTATTCACGAACATCGGCGACTTGCACAAGGAGTTTGAAGGGTTCTATGAAACATGCTTCAGAAACAACGTGCCGGTAGATGTCATCGATGAAGTTTCGCTTACGGACGGATTGATAAATCGATACGATACCATCATTTTACCCAATATTGCTTGCATGTCGGATGAAGAAATTAAAGCTGTCAATCAATTTGTATATAACGGAGGAACATTGATAGCCTCTTTTGAAACGTCTATGTATAACGAATACGGTGAAATGAGGGACCGGTTCGGGTTGGAGGATTGCTTCGGCGTTACTTTGACGACCAAAGAAAGCTTCGGTCCTTTGCGATTCGATTATGTAATGCCTGTTTACGATGCGCCGTATACCGATCAATTAAAAACATACCGTTATATACCTGCACCGCAATACGTGAAAAAGACGGTTAATACAAGCGGTGAAAGAATATTGGATCTGGCGGAATTTTTAAAAGGCTCCTATGACGGACAACCGCCGAGAAGTGCGAACGGATTTTGCTATATTAATAAATACGGAAAAGGCAAGTCCATCTATTTTGCCGGGACGATAGGGCAATTGCTAATCGAGCTGCATTTTCCCGAGTATATCGCTTTAACGGGAAAAATAATCAAGGATTGTTCAAAAGATAAAGTACGCGTTGTCAAAGGGCCTGCTTCCATGAGCATTAATATAAGAAGGAACGGACAGGGAAAAACGTTAATCTACTTATTGAACTATACCGGCCACATGATGCGACCTATAACAGAGATGGTGGAATTTCTAAATGTCGTTATAGATGTCGATTATCCGGTATCCAATGCTCGAACATTATTCTTGAAGGATAACTGCAAGTTTGATCAAAAGGGAGACACTTGTCGTATTACGGTTAACAAGTTAAAGGAACTTGAAATTATTGAGCTTGACGGAAACAGCCTATAAAGGCTGTTTCCTCCTCTAAAAGATGACTCTTTAGTTTACAATCAAAAAAAAACCCCCTGACATATGTTACAGGGGTTGTCAATATGTAATAGTGTTATTTGCTTTTTTTAAAGATCTTGTCAATGAATTTAAATGCACCGGATTTTTGTTTTTCCTCTTGTTTTTCATCGGTAGTGAACCCCATGATTCGATTATAGGCCGTGTTGATTTGGTCTAATTTTTCAGGATCATCCTTATATTTCTTCATTAATAGAGTGCCGGCTTTTTTTACTTGTTCTATATCGGCATCTACGGATAATCCCAAAACTTTGTAATCCTCCGGGTTTTTATTCATTCATATCCCTCCTTGTATTATTGTATTTATGATGCAAAAGGCCTCATAAATCCTATTACCAAGCATTAGCTCAATATTGTTCGAAAAGACATTTTATATCTTCGTTATCCGAGCGTTTTTTATTTCGCAGCCTAATGAATTAAAAATGACGAAATGGAATAATTGAACATGATGAATTTAATAAGGTATTTATTCTACAACCAATTTTGCTATATCATTTGAACCTATGCAATTATCAAGGTTCTATCCCGGTTAAGATATTCATGATTTAGCGATATTTCCGGTTATATACTTAAATATATTCAAAGAAATCGGCAACTTGACAAGAAAGAGGGATAAAGTCTTGTCAAATCAATCCGTTAATTTAATCATAATGAATAATTAAAATAAATTCAATAATAATTAAAGAAAATCATAAAAACATTTAAAAATGCCTTAGTTAAGAATAAATTAACTTATAATTACATTATAAATATTATAAAAAAGCCGAGAGAATAGAATACATTCACTCGGCTTTAGGTTTTTCGCATCAGCCTTGACGATTGAATTTTCTTACCGCTACACGAATCGGTTTTATTAGAGCCGTTATTACCAATGTGCAAACAATTATTTCCACAATGGCATTGGTAGAAACCAAAATACCAAGTATGGCAATGGTATTCTCACCGAAGGACCGTATGTAGTCGGTATTACCAAACATCAATAACAAGAAACCGACGAAGAATACCGTGTTTGTCAATACACCGGCTAGGGCGGTAATGGCATAGCCATATATCTTGCCTGAAGTCTTCTTATCAAAGAGAATCATTAAATAACCGGCGACAATACCGATAAGAACTCGAGGCACTATGCACATGAGGAACGTATATATCGGGTTAATGCTTAACAGTGTTGTTCCGAAAGGATCCAACCCGAAGCATTGCGCAAAACTTGTAAGCCCGAATACCGCTCCAAGAATGGCACCATTTAACGGTCCTAGCAGCATTGCTCCTAAAATAACCGGTACGGTTAAGAAGGTGATGGACAAAGGCCCGATTTTCAAATAGCCCAGAGGAGTAAAGGCCATTATGATAATGATGGCACTTAAGATCCCCAGCCGGGTCAGCTGCAGAGTCTTGTTTCTTTTTTCGCTTTCCATAATATCACTCCTTACTGTCGCCCTGCTTTGCAGGTGCAACGTAATTTATTTATAAAGATCGCAGATGAATAGAATTATCGGCGATCAAATATACGATCTTGATCTTCCTGCATTCATATAGTACAAATGAACCAATCCGTCAAGAGTCAAATAACGGTTCACGGAGATCGACTCCCTACAATAGGGGATTATAATATCCGCTAATCCGCCGCAAGCAATGACGTTCAGTTTATCCGTTTCCAATTCTACCTTTAGTTTCTCAATAAAACCGTCAATCATACATGCCGTACCGTAAATGCATCCGCTAACCATGGAATCTTGAGTATTTTTGCCTAACAAGGCTTTTGGTCTTGTTAAGGATATATACGGCAATTCCGCAGCGGCTGCAGATAGAGCATCAACGGCTATACGTGTTCCGGGCGCAATGATGACTCCGATGAGTTCGCCCGCTTTGTTAACCGCCGAAACGGTGGTTGCCGTTCCCAAATCGACAACGGCAAACGGTTTAGGTAAAATTGCGGCGGCTGCAACGTTATTAGCAACGATATCCGACCCAAGCTGCGTGTGAACATCGATTCGAATATTTAGCCCCGTTTTTATGCCGGGTGTAATCAACAAAGGTTTACAAGAAAAAAACTCTTCAACCCCTTGTCTTATCTGTTCGGTCAATGGGGGTACTACCGATGAAATGGCGCAGCCTTCCACATCTGCAGGTTGAATTTTCTTATGATTGCATATATTATTCAGCAACATAACAAATTCATCTTTGCTTTTATAAGGTCTCGATGAAACCTTGCTATGATGTACGATCGATTTTTCTTTGTAAAATCCGAAAGCGATACCGGTATTTCCAACGTCAATCGATAGTATCATAAGATTCCTCCTGCGGATTTTTTTTCATTTAAATGATGTTATTTTACATCAATCATCCTTTAAATTCAATAAGTTAGAAAAGAAAGGGGGACGGTTCTCACATATATCCGGTATAATGGTCGCATATAAAAATCTTTGGTTGTATAGGCAAAGGAATATTACTCTATGAATAGTTATCCTTATTACTTAGTTAAAAGCATCAGTGGCAATTGTGATTCTTTTGAACCGGTTTACACCGGAAATTTTACCCAAGATACAAGTCGGAATCCTTCGAAACTGAAGACCGAGTTTGCGGCATACAAGAAAGACGATTTACTGTTTATCCGAATAAAATGCGCGGACTATCATCCCGATCAACCGGAATATTTTCGTTTGGTGTTCGACCCCGCCCGATCGGCAAGAAGACCTCATAATCTGCTGCAAGTCCGAATTCATAGCGACGGAAGATGCAATGCAGGAAAGATGGAATACGATATTGTCCATCTAAAACCGGTAGACGGTATCTTTGCCAATATTGAAAAGAGAGATTCCACCTTGGATATAACGGTGACTGTCCCTCTTTTGTTATTGCATCCGCAAGGAAAACCGGAAGCCATAGGCTTCAATATGTATCGCTCTGCTCGAGGGGAGCTTGCAAAGTGGTCGGGATACCCCAGCGAGTTGTGTATCCATACGTTACAAGGATGCGGAGATTTGATATTTACGGATGGTTTAAGCGACAAGGAAGTTGACGAGCTTGTAAAAAAGATTACGGAAGATCGTAATTTATATCATACCCGATGGGAAAAACAGAGCATTCCGCAAGAGCTTTATCGATATTACCGGCCGAAGAAAAGCGGATTCAGCTTAAGAATCAAAAAGAGCGATGTGGAATCGGCAAGGTACAATGCCGAGCATACTTTGTGGGGAAAAGCAACAAAGGATCATATTTTCGAAGTTGCAGACTACTGGGCGTCGAAGAGCGATGACGAATTGTTTGATTTGGTACCCGTCGGAAATCCGAGAGCCTTAACGCCAAGCCAATTTTTCGGTGATCCTTTAACCGGCGGTAACAGAGGTACATTGACAACTTGTTTGGAAACTCCGTACCGATGGTACAACCAAAAAACGAAAGAATGGTGGTATCCCGGCAAAAAGGTCGTGAATCCTTTGACTAAAGAAGAGATTATTGTAGAGGACAACGGAGAAGGTTTTTTGCTTCCGGAAGGTTTTGCAAATCCCAATACTCGTTGTATGCTCGTGGCAGCTTATCGATCCTTTATACTCGGAAGGTTAATGTCCAAGCCGTATTGTCCCGTTATAACCGATACGAATGTTGTTCCGAACACAAGCGGTCTACGCTATGCGGGAGCCATTCCTCACTTGGCTTACGCCTATGTTTTATCGGACGATATACGCTATGCGTATAAAGCGGCGATTCTTATCGGCCGTATAGCCGAGTTGTATCCCTATATGAATGGCGGATATCATGACGGAAGTTACTCGGATACCGTGCACATTTTGGAACCCTCAACGACAGGAACCGAATGGAAAAAAAGCTTTTTTGAAGCCTACGATCTTATCTTTGACGGTATTGATCAATTTCATGATAAACTGCAAGAGTTTTTCAATGGAAAACCGGATCCTTTAAGCAAGAAAAGAGAAACGCCTTTTGACTTAAAACAAACCGTAGAAAAAGAAATGATTCCTTACGTCATTTATGCCTGCGAATTGGAGAGGAGCTCGGCAAGCGATTGGTCCATGCGCCTATTGGAGCTGGAGTTAATTGTTGCCGGATTGATACAAAACGGAGAATTGCTGCACCGTATTTTATTCGACTCGAAATTCAGCTTTTTCTCGAAGCTGATAAACAGTTATTATCGGGACGGTAAATATGCATATGACTCTTCAAGCTACGTGGAAGGCATGTCTATTGCCATGATGGGCTATGCGGATTGGATCTATCTGTTCCAAGACGATGAGTATTTTAAAGAACCGTTGAATCTATTTGAAGATAAGCGATTCAGTCTATCCGAAGGCATCATGTTTTATTACCGCTATAAATGCGGTGCTCTGTCTGCTGCCGTAGGAGATACACCGGCAGACAATTTGTCACCTCTTTCGGATGAAAGAAAAAGAGGTCTGATACCTTACGTTTCGGAATCGGAAATGCTGTATCGTCGCATGCCGTCCATGAGAAAACTGATCGGTCCCGCTTTAGCGGTATATACGGAAGAGGAATTAAACAAACATCGCGCTCAAATCGGTAGAGGAAGTTGGATTCTTTCCATTTTTCCATTGTTAGCCCACGGTTTGTCAAAAGAAGAATTGGAGCCGTATCGTACAAATAATATACAAATTCAGTCATCCTATTTGGCGGAAGATTCGGAAATCAGCATATTGCGTTCCGGTACCGCTCCTTCAAACTGCAAACATTTGATGCTATACGGACAGCCGACTTTACCGCATCAACACGGAGATAAATTGGGCTTATGGTTAGGAGCATACGGTACCCATTTGTTAGCCTTCGGCGGACATTATCCGTTTATCTGGATCGGTCCGAAAATCAGCGGTTGGGAAACCCACTCCGCATCATGCAACGTGGTGCTCATCGACGGTAAAAACCAATCGTCTTCGTCATCCATACAGCGAGAGCATTATGAAGGCCAAGCCTTTCAATTAGCGGGAATGGAAAACAAAGAAGCCTATCCCGGCAGTCATTATGAAAGATGGAGTATGCTTGCAACGGCACCGGACGGAGAAAATGCATATGTTCTTGACCGTTTCATGGTTTCGGGAGGAAAAACCTTCGATTACAATACTCACGGACTGGATGTAGGCATAGATCAAGTCCTGTTCCACGGAAAGCATGATTGGACTCTGCTTAAAGGAACTTTAGCAGGCGAAGATGTTCCATTATACGGTCAGCCGGGCTACGGCTGGATGCAAGCGATTCGAAAAACAAATATTAAGGGCACAATTACTTGGGAATATCCGTATGAAAATTGCTCATTGAAAATAACGTCCTTGGACAACGGAAATAAGCGGGAGCTTTATTACTGTCTTGGTGAAAAAGGCGGTTATGAAATGAAAAAGTCTCCTTGGGACAGCTATGTCTTAATACGAGATGAAAATGAAAACGACCCGTCTCGTAAAGCGATGTTTACGACAATCATGGAACCGTATCAGGGACAGCCTTTCATACGTAGCATTCTTTCGATGGAAAGAATTCAAAATAGTCCTTGTATCGCTGCAGGCTTTGCCCCTACCGGTATCGAAATTGTATATACCGATGATATTCATCGAGATATCATTCTTTGCAGTCCGGAAGGATATCCTGCATGCTTTAAAGATTCGTCGGGAATCCTCCATACAAGCGATGCCGTTGCCTTGCTGATTCGATATGAAGGAGATAAAATTGTATATTACGAAGCCATCGGTTATACTTTAATACAAAGCGGCGATTTGGAATTGACTGCAATAAGCCCCGTATGGGAGGGAACCGTAGAAGATGTCTCTTTAAAGGAAAGAAAAATCACCGTTTCTTTTAATGGAGAAGCTCCAAAGGATTCCGATATTGCTAACCGGGTAGGATTCATAACGAGCGATCGGTATAAAAAACCTTCGCCGTATTATCTGAGAGACGTGAAGATCGACGGCGAAAAAATGGTCTTTCACACGGATATAACGTTGATTCGAGGCGAAGAAGGCTGGAAGGGATCGGAAAAAGCATTGGTGCAGCAGGGTAAAGCATCCGTAGAATTCGAAGGACTGAAAGTGCTGGCGGATGTCATCCCTTCCGATCGATTTTATATAAGAAACAGGATTAAAAGTGTTTAAAACGATCCGATTCTTTATTTTCTGCAGGAAAAAGAGAAAACCTGAAAAAAATGATGAGATGAACAGGAGGAAGTATATGGATAAATATGCAAGCTATTATTCGGAAGAAGCGTTTTGGGAAAAGATTCGGCAAGAAGGAAGAAATGCAGGAACCGAACTGTGCCATAAAGCTTTTATCCTTTTCTATATACTCAAGCGTGAGCTTGTACCGAAAAGCATAAAAGAAGAAATTAAAGAAGCATTAGGCTATTTCATCTGTCCGTATGATGTAATTCCTGACTTTGCTCCGGCGGTAGGATATAACGATGATATGGATCGAATCATGCAAACATGGAAAACGGTTTCTGAATACGCGGACGAAGAAATAATGAAAAAAGCATTGGCCGCAATGAAAGAAAGATTTCCCGAAGAATATAAGTAATACCCATTGGTATTTTAAAAGATGAAAATAAGAATGAGAATAAAAATCCATAGGGGGATACTAAGGAGAATACCGTTTATTAATCCTATAAAAAAGCGAAGATCGTCGTTCATACAAACACCCTTTTTTCATTAATTATGAACAAGAAGAAAAAAATTATACGCAAGAGAGAATAGGATAATGAACGGACAAGAAAAGATAGACGGCCGGATTCCTTTTACAATTCCCGGTATACTATTTATTAGAAGCGATTCGAAAACAATAGGCCAATTTACGATGAAAGGTGGTAGATACAATGCGTAATTTTGAATTTCTAAGTCCTACGAAAATCATATTCGGCAAGGAAACACATAAACAAGTCGGATCCGTTATACGTTCTTACGGATACAAGAAGGTCCTGATTCACTACGGTATGCAACACATAAAAAAAACCGGTCTATATGATCAAGTTGTCGAATCGTTAAATGAAGCGGGTATACAGTCGGTGGAATTAGGCGGCGTACAACCGAATCCCGTTCTGTCAACGGTACGAAAGGGAATTGATCTTTGCAGACAAGAAAACGTAGATTTCATACTGGCGGTAGGAGGAGGAAGCGTCATCGACAGTGCGAAGGCTATCGGTATGGGAGTCCCGTACACCGGTGACGTTTGGGACTTTTTCGAAGGAAAAGCACCGGAAAAAACCGTTCCCTTAGGTGTCATTTTGACGATTGCCGCTGCGGGAAGCGAAACCAGTAAAAATACGGTTATCACAAATGAAGAAACATTAACAAAACGAGGAGCCGCCTTTGACTGTAACAGACCGGTTTTTGCAATCATGAATCCGGAGCTCACTTATACGCTGCCGGCTTACCAAACCGCATGTGGTGTCGTGGATATTATGGCTCATGTTATGGAACGGTATTTTTCCACCGAAAGGAATGTAGAACTGACCGACAGGTTATGCGAAGGCGTTTTAAAAACCGTGATTTCCAATGCCCATACGGTATTGAATGAACCGAATAATTATGAAGCCCGAGCGGAAATCATGTTTTCGGGGTCCTTGGCCCATAACGGTTATTTAGGACTTGGCAGAACGGAAGAATGGGTTGCTCATAGAATGGGGCATGAAATCAGCGCATTTTACGGTGCTACCCACGGCGAAACATTGGCCATTATGTTCCCTGCTTGGATGAAGTATGTGTACAAGCATGATACGGCTATGTTCGCTAAGTTTTTCAACAGGGTATTTGACGTGGAATACGACTTCTTCCGGCCGGAAAATACCGTCCTGAGGGGAATTGAGCGATTGGAAGATTTCTATAAGTCCTTAGGTTTGAAAACACGTTTAAGAGAATTAAAC
>JAAYHZ010000086.1 GCA_012744235.1 Clostridiaceae bacterium | reverse complement strand
TCGAATCGAGGTAGCTGATACCCAAATTCGGGACGTTTATCGCAATTGAATACCATAAATTGGATTTTATTATGTCATTAGTGTAATTTTACGAGTGTAAGAATGAGCTTTTTGCAGTAGAATCATAGTATATAATATAAGGGCAGGCAAACAAATATCTGCCTTTTCAATTCTTATACATCGGTGGAGGTAACATGAGTAAAGTTACGCTGACCAACATGGTGATGATACGGGATAAGACTACGGGAAAGGTTCTTGTACAGGACCGAATAAAAAGCTGGAAGGGCTTGTCCTTTCCCGGGGGGCATGTAGAAAATGACGAAAGCTTTGTCGACAGCGCGATACGTGAAGTAAGGGAGGAGACCGGACTTGTCGTGAAGAACTTAGAATATTGCGGCGTTATCCACTGGCTGAATACGAAGACCTTTGAGAGATACATTGTTTTTCTCTACAAAACGGAAGATTTTTCGGGTGTTCTGAAAGAAGAAAGCGACGAAGGCAAAAATTTATGGATCACTATCGATGAATTGAGAAACACGCCTTCCGAAAACGGGATGCCCTTGTATCTTCCCGTGTTTTTAGAAGACAAGTACTCGGAGGCATTCGGACCGTGGAACGACGAAGAGGCGTTACGAATCGAGTATAAATGAAGACCAAAGGAGGCTTATACGCATGATAACAACCGGTAAAGAAAAAGAAAAGATGCAAAGGAAGCAAGGTGCAAAAATTATGCTTGGCCTGATAATTGTTTTTTCCATGTTTTTATTAATAACTTCTTGTACCCAAGAAATTTCCGACGAAAATCTTCCGATCGAAACAAAGGCCCCGGAATCGACTCCGGCGCAAACCGAAGAAACGACAGCCCGGGAAGAGGGCGAAGCCGTCGAGTCTTCCGCTTCGGAACCCGTGCCGGTAAAATACGAGGATGCGGTACCCTATATACCGACCCCTGATGACAAGCCGATTATTGAAAACTTAGGGAGCTTTACGAAAACCGTCTATATACGTATGAACGACGGGGGGTACTATAAAGACGGAACTCCTGTCCTGTATTTTGTAACCGACGGAAATCCTTATGCAAAGTTCGTCATCGCAAATGCGGCGACGGGTGAAATCCTGCGTGAATTCGACTTGGAATACAGTACCGGCGCGTGGGAGGTATTTGTCCATTCGTCGGAAAACGTGTACATATCCGGTCACGGCAAACCGTACTTTTACATATACAATCGCGATAAAGACGAAATCGAAAACATAGGCCCTCTTCCTGCAGGCTCCAGCATGGGCCAAGTGATGTGCGAAGGGGAAAACGGAATCGTCTATTCCGGCAGCACCGATTCTCCTACCTATTGGGGATACGATCCGAATAAAAAAGAGCTGTTCGCCATGCCCGCCCTTATTGATAATGCAACCCGATATTTTGCGACGGCATATGATCCCGTAGATAAAAAGCTTTACGTTTCCGTACTGTCGAAAGACTCGAAGAATTATCTGTTTCGAGTGGATCCTGTAACCTTTGAAAAGAAGGATATTACGCCCGAGGAATATAGGGACGCGGTAAAGTATAACTTTTATGACATGGACATTTACGGAGATATTTTGGCTATCCGTTATCCCAACACCTATGAGATGATATTTTTTGATATCCGCAAGGAGGAAACGGTAGAATTCAAAGACGAATTAACCGGTTCATCATATAAGGTCATAAAAACCAACTGCCGCCAAGGAGCCGCGGATCCGGAGGACCCGACGAAATTCTATACGGTAATTGCGGATCGACTGGTGTTATTCGATACGGTATCCCGAACCTATTCAACGACAAGAACAATGGCGAATGCACATACCCGCATGGTATTTTTAAAGCTAGGAGAAAAATACGAAGGCTGGTCCGCCTGCAGCATGTTCGGCGGCAGCGGAAAAATTCAGTTCTCGAACCTGCAAACGGGCATTAATTACACAAGAGACACCAATGTGAGCGGACAACCCAATGAACCTAATTGCTTGACCGTCTCCAAATCCGGGATTTTGTGTATCGGCGGAGGATACGGCGGAAGTACCGGCTCTTTTGACATTAAAACGGGGGAAAGCGCACTCTTTAATGCATTGAACCAGCAAGAGGGAATGACGGCTTACGACAATATGATCTACTACGGAACCTATCCGAATGCGACGATTCATTACGGTCCCGCGAGCGTAAAGCTGTGGATGTCAAAGACCGTTTTAAATATGGGGAGCTCTTCCGAAATTCCGGATTACGAGCTTCAGGATCGACCCTATACGTTCCTTTCCATTCCCGAAGAAAACCTTGTCGCCATATGCACGGTTCCGGCACAAAACTCCTATACCGGAGCGATGGCTTTGATTCAAGCAAGCACGAATACCGTTAAAAAACACATCGCTTTTCCCGTAAAGTATCAAAGCGGTGTGTCCATGGCGTATAAAGACGGGATTATCTATATCGGTACGACATCGAGAGCAGGGTACGGAACCGATGCGAAGGCTTGGGAAGCAAAGCTTTTAGCTTACGATATCGCACAAGATACCTTTACGGAATACGAGCTTCCCATGAGAAACGTAGCCGCTATTACGGCTTTGACTATCGCAGGGGACGGCAATCTTTGGGGGTTCGCTTACAATTATCTATTTTGCTTCGATACGGAAAAAAGAGAGTTTATCGCTTACAAGCAGCAGGATATCCTGTGCAACAACCAAACCTGGAGAGAGTTCAAGCTGACTCCCGGAGACGAAAACTGTATATTCGCCTCCTGTGCATACACGAAAACCCTTTATTACGTATCCCTCCAAGACATGAAGGCCTATCCGATTGCGGAAAACGTGGGATGGGGTCACGTTACGGACAACTACGGAAACTTTTATCTTTTAAACGGTATCAACGTGTACAAGGTGTCCTTTAAGCAATAATCCGTGCCTTATTTTAATAATTCTACCGCTGCATAACAGGAGGCGACTCCTGTTTTTTTACTGAAAAAGAACGGCTTTTCGGCAAAAAGGAAATTTATATAACATAGACATTGACTCCACCCTATAAAGTGATAATATTACAATATAGATAGTAAATGTATCATGCACGATTATAAATCATAAAATATTCCTTTTTCCGAGGTACGGATGTATGAGTAAATTACATAAGTCAATTTTCATGGTATGGATATTTGTACTCCTTATGACATCTTGCCAAAGCCAAAGCACGGACCCTTTGATAACTTCGGATACGCTGCAGGAGGTTGCAACGCCGGATGAAAATCTTTCTTTTATGACGGATACGACTTTGGAAATCCTATATACTAATGATCGGTGTTGGGGTGTCCGGTATGAAAACGACGACAACGCCATGATCAACTATGTAAGCTTATCGAACCTTTGCAAAGAGAAGTTGGGATTTCCCATAAAATTCAAACTTGTCTCTTCCGCCCCCGCAGGCAAAAGCAGCGATATAGCTCTTCATATACAATCGGGTTTATCGGGAGACTTGATTTTTCCCGTGAATACATTCACTACTCAAGACAAATCGGACTTTCATTGGGGACAAGAATACATCCGTCAAGGCTTGTATATGGATTTGTCGCCCTACTTGGAACGCTTTTGTCCCGAAGCCATCTTGAACTTCGAAAGGTATCCGCAAATAAAGGATAATTTAATTATCGACGGCAAGATTTACGCCATATATGCGGGGGTACCGCTAATGAAGACGGCGTTTTTAAAGGTAAAAAACGATTTGCTCCGGGAAACGGGAGTCGATATCAATAGCATCAACAGTGTGGACGCTTTATACGAATTTATGGACGGTTTGTATCACGGTAATGAACCGGACTCAAGTTTCCGTAAAATTTTTGTTGCGATTGATACCTTATTGGATTATGCCGTTACCTCTTCCGGGTATTATAGGTTTTTCGGTTATCCGGATATCGTTTTTGACATAAACGATGAAAGCTGCACTCCCCGGCTTATTGAAGATACGTCCGTTATTGATACCTTCTATGAACTGTTCTACAAATTCATTAAAAACGGATATTTTACCGTCGAAAGCGGTGAGTCTAATTTTAGCGATGATACCGATGAAAGCGGGCAAGATATTACATTGAGTTTTTGGAATCCCGACACGACGAAATATCTGGTGGGAAATACGATCGATGAAAAGAACAACGTATTCCAAAAATATTCCTTCGCTCTCATGAATGATTTTACGCCTGTTGCGCATCTGTTTAATACCTTTATTCATATCATGGTTCCCGTTACGAGTACCCAACCCGAAAAAGCATTGATTTTCATGCAATGGCTTATGACGGATAAAGACGCGGCCGATATTTTGACTTTCGGATCGCAGCTGTTGAATATGAATCATTATCGATTTGCGGAGGACGGACAAACGATTATACCGGAAAAAAGAAATACCATCTATGCCTTCTATAATTTGGTCGGGAATTTTTCCGAAAAACCGTTCTTATACGGAAAACATGATATCATACACGAATACAAGGAAAGGTCTTATCAAGTAATCTATCCGCATTTGATCAAAAAAATCGATTCGGATAACGAGCTTCATGCAAAATTCGCAGATACGGTAAATACCGCTTCCATTAGGGCGCAAAGCGATAAAAGACGGAGTTATCTTGAGAAAGCGCTTGGTGAAATCATTCAAAATCCCTATACCGACCGGAACATAAACCGAATCAAAAACGGCATTGCCGATGCAGTTAATGCCGAGGAGTTTAAAGAAATGATAACCGAAGCCATATATAAAGTTTTCGATTAATATGCAGGTACAAATGACATAAGAAAATATAGAATATTTTAAAGGAAGAAGTAAGAAATGGGCAACAGAAATAACGATGAATTGGTCCGGATTTTATCGAAATTTGCCGAATCGGGATGGGATCCAATCTCGATTCCTTCCAAAGCATGGCTTGACGGAAAAGGAGACGAAAAAGAATTGCTCGCGGCCATCGAGGAAGCGGACAAAGAGTGCGGTAGCTGCGGCTGTGAGTTCGATCCGCTGTATAAAAAAGCCATTGCGATATTAAAATCGGCATAGTCCTTTGCCGCATTGCCAAGGCATATGCAAGAAGTGGTATCCATGAAAAAGTCCTTACCGATTAGTAACCGATTTTGTCCCCAAACGTTGTTTGCTTACGGCACGTACAAAAAGGACGGAACACCGAATTTCAGGCTGTTTTGTCGGTTCAGCTATTATTTTGACAAGGAAATAGGGGTCATGGCCTGTATCGGCGGAGAAAAGCTGACCAAGGACTGTATTCGTGAGACGAAGGTTTTTTCCGCCAACTTGGTCACGGAAGAATTGCTGCCTCTTGCGGACTATTTCGGAAATACGGAAGGGTATAGCGAGAACAAAATGAAGGTTGCCGTGGAAACCGAAAGGTCCGAAATGTGCTTGCGGACGAGTATCTGTTCGATGAAACTCTAAGCGTGGAAGAGCGGATGAAAAGGATCCATCCGGTACTTACCGCCGGCCAAGCCTATTTCCATTGGGGCGGTTCGGCGGCCGGTTCTTGGGGAGAGCCCGGAAAGATAATCCGGAATAACCGGTGACAGCCGATATCGTTTAATATGTAAAATGCAAACGAAAAAGAGGAGAGCCGATCTCCTCTTTTTAAGCGTTTCTTACATGAGGGTTTTCTTTTTATCCTATTGTCGTATCAAAGCTTGCAGTGACGGAGCCTTCGATTTCGGTCAGCCATAAGTCCAAGCTGTACCCTACGGTGCATCGGCATCCGAGCTCCCATGATTTGAAATTGTTGCCGGAAGCCAGGGTGCCGTGAGCATCCAAGTAAAAGCTGATAATGTCGTATCGTTTACCGAATGCTCGTATTCCGCCGTTAATACCGCCTTTTAAATAAAGATCCAAAACAATTCGGTTGCCATGGGGTCCGCCCCAATAATAGGCTCCGTCTGCGCCGGCATATATATAGCCGTGGAGATATACGATGGATATTTCAAGGTTTTTCTCAAGGCCGAACTCAAGCTTTGCTTGAACCATGGATTCGTTCTCTTGGTCAATGCGAAAGCCCAATCCCATACCGACACGTACAGGGAAGGGTCCCAATTGGAAGTTGGTGGCCAGTGTTTCCGGATATCCGATTCGAACGCCGAACAGCTTCGGACTGTATTCCATCCCCATGCTGCCGCTGAAATCAAACAAGACGATTCCCACTCGGTCAAAGGTCATGTTGAAGGAAAAGTACCGGTCGGTATGCCGGTATTGTATCACGGCTTCGCCCATATGTCTTGTGGGGTTACCGTTGACAATGGATTCGATGTCCAAAGGCATATATACGTTTCCGCCGGCGGTAACCTTCGGACCGGGTTCAAACCCGAAGTACAAGTTTTTGATTGTGCATAGCTTGATGACGGTCATTTCGCCTTTTATACCGCCCGCGAATTTTCCGCCGCCCGGCTGCAGATTTTTAATATAGTTTTCCATTTCACCGGCTTTGTCCGGGAATGTCAATTTGCCTTGGGCGTCTTTTCCGATTTGCATGTTTTGCGCTATCAATCCGGTAAATTTTTCGATATTGCCGGCGCCGAAGTTGATTGGTGCTCCGCCTTTAGGCGTAAGACCTATGGCGAAGTAGAACTTATTATCCGCCTTTCCAAAACGAGCATAATGAGTTACCGGCAAATCCTGAAG
>JAAYHZ010000085.1 GCA_012744235.1 Clostridiaceae bacterium | reverse complement strand
CGGTTGATGCCTTCCGTTAATTTTTGAAATATTTCTTGAACGGAAGCCGCCATATCCGGTAACGCCTTTGCTATCCCTTTTAAGTCACCGGTTAAAAGAGGCAGCAAAAATACAGCCGCCAAAATCGACAGGATAATAAAAGTGACGAACGAAAGGAGAACGGCCAATTTTTTGTTCACCTTTCGTAAAGTTAAAAATTTAACCCCCGGGCTTATAACGTAATACAAAATCAAAGCAATAAAAAGCGGCTTTGCCGTCTCTTTAATTTCCTGCCGGTATTTGATTGTAAAAGTTGCCGTTACAATAAAAATGAATGTAACGGCTACAGATAAGATGAGTTTTCCTCTATTGATTCTCATGTATCTTTATAGGATGGTTCGAAACATTTTCTCTACTTTATGAATCATTCTTTTCGTACCGGGAGACAATCCGCCTCTTGCGGTTTGCGAAACAATCATACCTACCGCGGAACCTACCAAACTACCTAAAATTAATCCTTTTGCTACGGATCTCATCGTTTGATCATACCCTCCTTTCAGTTCTTCGATTCTCTCAGGCCGCCGCCCGTCAGCATTTCTTCTTCCGAAACCTTATCCAAAATCACCATCTCTTCGGCAAATTCCACCCGATCCATGAAAGGTATCAGCTTTCTACCGTTGTAGGCGTCCTGGATAAGGCCGTCGGAGGCTTCGATTGCTTCAACGGCGCCCGTGTATAAATTAATGATGATGTCATAAACGCGCCCGTATTCCTTGCCGGTTTTGCTGCAAACCTTCTTCCCCAGGTAATTGCCCAAGGTGCAGTCGTTGTAGCTTTTTTTAAGCTCTTTTACGGACATCATGGAAGATCCGGACTTTATCAGGATCCTGTCATTTTTGATGTCCTGAATATCGGTGAAAAGAACGGCAGGCTTCACCAACGGCAGCAGCCCTCTTTCCAAGAGCAGCGCCACCGCTTTTTTTTCATCCAAAAGGAACATGATATCCTTTACCGAACCGGCAAAGCGGTCCTCTTTGGCAAAATATGCGCGTTTTCCCAAGATGTCTTTGTAATTCACCAATTGCAATGTTTCGTTCATGCTTTTTTACTCTCATTAATTTATTCAAAATTATTTTCCCCCTTAAAAACGTATTTATCAGTGTCAAAGTGTGCATGTTTTATAAGAAACTATGCAAAAAATGAATTTGCACGTATCGATTCATTTGACAAAAACAGGTTGGAGAGTTTAAAATCAAAGCACGATGCCAAAGCGTATCGAAAAAATATAAAATTTATATAACCGGAAAGCAAGGAAAACTTATGAATCAAGAACTTTTCTCAGGAACAGGGATGGCAATCCCGAATATTATGCTGCCGAATCGATCCGTGGATTTGGAAAAGTGGGCTGTCGTTGCCTGCGATCAGTATACCTCCGAGCCGGAATACTGGAACCAAGCGGAAGCCATTGTAGGGGCTTGTCCGTCAACATTAAGAATTATTTTGCCGGAAATCTATCTTGATAAAAAGGATGCGGAGCAAAGAATCGAAAACATCAATCGCACCATGGTCCGCTACATAGACGAGAACATTTTGGAGGACATCGGCCCCGCCTTTGTTTTGGTCGAAAGAACCTTTCCTTCGGGTTCGGTTCGAAAAGGATTGACGGTGGCTTTGGATTTGGAATGCTACGATTATTCTTCTCGGTCGGAATCCTTGATTCGTCCTACGGAAGGAACCGTGGAGGATCGACTTCCTCCCCGACTAAAGATTCGAAAGGATGCACCCTTAGAGTCTCCCCATATTCTTGTTTTAATCGACGATCCGGATAAGACCGTCATCGAACCTCTTTTCGAAGAAAAAGACCGTTTGGAAAAGCTTTACGATACGCCTCTTATGCTAAACGGCGGACATGTTAGAGGGTACAAGGTATCAAGCGAGGAGCATTTCCGAAAAATTGCCGACGCAATCAAGGCTTTAGGAAATGCCCGGGTGCAAAAAGAAAAGTACGGTCAAGAAGGACCGACTTTCCTGTTCGCTATGGGAGACGGAAATCACAGCTTGGCCACGGCCAAAGCCCACTGGATGTCGATTAAAAAGAATTTGACGGAAAAACAGGCAAAAGATCATCCTGCACGATTTGCCTTGGTGGAGCTTGTCAACCTCCATGACCCCGGAATCGTGTTCGAGCCCATTCATCGGGTCCTGTTCGGTGTCGCTCCTGAAAAATTTATAAAGGACACGCTGGAATACATGGAAAAAGAGCATCCGGGAAGCTTCTTTGCCCCCGAAAAGCCCGAGAATTCGGCGGAATATCACTGCATTAAAATACACGGAAAAGATTGCTCCGGATATTTGTGCATAAAAAATCCCTCCTATACGCTGGAGTACCGAACCGTACAAGAGTATTTGGACTTTTATCTGGCAAACAATCCTTCCGTCAAAATCGACTATATACACGGAGAAAACGCTTTAAAAACTTTAAGCAATCGGCCTTTAAACACCGGAATAGAAATGGAGTCCATCGGCAAATTTACATTATTTAAAACGGTAATGAAAGAAGGCCCCTTGCCCCGAAAATCTTTTTCCATGGGAGAAGCCTACGAAAAAAGGTATTACATGGAATGCAGAAAAATTAAGCCTTAAGCATACAATCCGGCGGTGTAGCCGGTGGAAAACGCCGCCGTCAAATTGAAGCCTCCGGTGTATCCGTCGATATCGATGACCTCACCGGCAAAAAAGAGATTCTTTACAAGGACGGATTCCATGGTGCCGGAATTGATTTCTTTCACATGGACTCCTCCTTTGGTAACAATAGCCTCTTCAATGGGTGCCGGTTTCTCAATCGTCAACGTGAAATTTTTCAGAAGCTGTCTTACGGCTCTTCTTTGTTCCGCGGTAATCTGATTGACCGTCGTTTCCGGATCGATTCCCGACAGTCGTACAAACACGGGAATCATTTTGGAGGGCAACAAATCCCCAATGCGTTTTTATATTGCTTATTCGAGTACTTTTCAAAGTCCCGAAGAATACGAGCGTCCAGCTTCTTCTCGTCCAATGCCGGCTTTAAGTCGATCACCGTCTTGCAGCCTTTGTATTTGTAGTCCGCAATCATTCGGGAGCCCGTTAAAACGGTAGGACCGGAAATGCCGAAATGTGTAAAGAGAAGTTCCCCAAAATCGCTCCATATTTTGTTTCCGTCAGGGTCGTAAAAGGTGACCGCGACATTCCTTAAAGACAGACCCATCAAGTCTTTTACGAAGGTTTCGACGGTGTATAAGGGTACCAAGGCAGGCTCCGGAGGGATCACGGTGTGGCCGGCCTGCTTAGCCAAAACATACCCGTCTCCCGTGGAACCGGTTCTCGGATAGGATTTTCCTCCCGTGGCGATAATGACGCTGTTTGCATAATACACTTGGTCATTGGCTGTTTTCACGCCTATAACCTTGCCGTTTTCGATTATCAGTTCTTTTACGGCGGTATTGTATATCATGGTAACCTTATACCTTTCCACCGCCTTCATTAACGCTCGAACGACGTCTTGGGCCTTGTCCGATTCGGGAAAGATTCTTCCTCCCCGCTCCGTTTTCGTCTTCAGGCCGTATTCACTAAAAAAATTCAGTAAGTCCCGATTGGAAAAGGTATACAAAGTAGAATACAGGAACTTCCCGTTCCCGGGAAAATTGCGAATAATTTCGTCGATATCCGCGTCGTTGGTTATATTGCATCGTCCTTTCCCGGTAATTAAAAGCTTTTTGCCGGGTATATTGTTCTTTTCTAAAACGATGCATTTTTTACCTGAAGAAGAAGCGGATACAGCCGCCATCAGACCTGCCGCACCCGCTCCTATAATAATCACGTCCGTATTGTTTGTCATAGATCTTCTTCTTCCTCGATTTCCCACTTGGTTTTTGCGTAAGTATGTTTGTCCTCGATCCGTTCGTACACGTCGTATTCGTCCCAAATTTTCTCCAAATGCTGCAGCGTACGGTGAACCGTTTCTTTTCTTTTCATCCCTAAGGCTACCACCAAGGCCGTAATCACGCTTAAAGGCGCCGTCAGGGAATCCACAAAGGATGTCATATCGCTTTTCGCTAGAAGCGCCAGGTCGGCATGCCTTGATACAGGCGAATGATAACTGTCGGTAATGGCAATGACCTTTGCTCCGTTATCCTTGGCAAACTGCATGGCTTTTGCCGTCCTTTTGGAGTAGCGAGGAAAGCTGATTCCGATAACCACGTCTTCCGTCGAAACATTGATCATCTGCTCGAATATCTCGCTGGCCGAAGTGGTATTGACCAAACGCACATTATCGAAAATCAAGTTGAAATAAAATCCCATGAAGCCTGCTAATGCGGAGGAACTGCGAACACCTAAAATGTATATGGTTTTCGCCGCCAATATCAAGTCCACCGCATTATCAAAGTCTTCATTGTTGATCATTCCGAGGGTTTCTTTTATATTTCTGCTGTCCGCCGCCAAAACGCTCCGGAGAAGGTTTTTCTCGTCCATTCGGTCGGAGGCCACCTCCAACCGCTGGGCGGCGGTCAGCTTGTTTTTAATCAGCTCTCGGATGGCTTTCTGCATTTCCGGATACCCTTCGTAACCCAATTCCATGGCAAAACGAACAATGGTGGATTCGCTCACACCAATGCCGTTGGACATGGCGGCAGCCGTATAAAATGCAGCCTTATCCAAGTTTTCTTTTATAAATACCGCGATCTTTCGCTGGCTTTTCGTAAAGCTGTCCATCCTGCTTTCGATGACGTTTAACAGCTCCGTTGACTTTGGTCCCATTTTCTCTCCCTAGATCGGATGTACCTTTTCTTCCTTGTTCACCATATCCGGATCTATCTTGTATTTCATTGCTTGTCTGTACTCAAAATATTTCTTCGCTACTTGCGGGAACGAAGCATAGGACAATACGTCTTCATCCTGCTCGATGTACTCGGCAATTTCCTTCTTGAAGTTTTCCAATCCGGGCTTCAGTAAATCCGCAGGACGTACCGTAATTCTTTCTTCTCCCTTCAGAATCTTATCGATGATTTCCTGCTTAATGGGTGCCGGTGTTTTTCCGTATTCCCCTTTAACAAGAGCCTTGGATTCGTTGGGAACCATTTTGTATCTTTCTCCGGTTATAACGTTTAATACGGCTTGAGTTCCGACAATTTGGCTGGAAGGCGTAACCAAAGGCGGGAATCCGAAGTCTTCTCTTACGCGAGGTACTTCGTTCAGCACTTCTTCATACAGCTCGGTTTTTCCGGCTTGCTTCAATTGGGAAACCAAGTTGGACAGCATACCGCCGGGAACCTGATATACCAAGGTATTTACGTCTACGCCCATGACCTTTGCGTCCATCAAACCGGAGTTTAACCATTCTTCTCGTAACGGTCTGAAGTAATCGGCAATCTCCGTCAAGAGACTAATGTCATATCCGGTATCATAAGGCGTTCCCTTCAGCGTTGCTACCAAAGGTTCGGTAGGCGGCTGCGAGGTGCCTAATGCCATAGGCGAAATCGCGCAGTCCACAACGTCCGCACCGGCTTCAATGGCCTTTAAGTAAGCCATGGATGCAACACCGCTGGTATAGTGGCTGTGAACCTGAATCGGTACCTTTACGTTTTCCTTCAACGCTTTAACAAGGTTGTAGGATTCGTAAGGCAACAAAAGTCCTGCCATGTCTTTTATACAAATGGAATCGGCCCCCATATTCACAAGATCCTTTGCGATTTTTACAAAGTGATCCAAGTCATGTACCGGGCTGATGGTGTAGCAAACGGCTCCTTGGGCATGGCCGCCTTCTTTTTTACAAGCTTTCATGGCGGTCTCCAGGTTCCGAATATCGTTTAAGGCATCGAAGATTCGGATGATATCGATACCGTTGGCGATGGCTTTTTGCACGAAATATTCCACCACGTCGTCCGGATAATGTTTATATCCTAAAAGGTTTTGACCTCTTAACAGCATTTGCAGTTTTGTGTTCTTCGCTTTGTCTCGGATCTTTCTTAATCGATCCCACGGATCTTCGTTCAAAAAGCGAAGGCACGCGTCAAAGGTGGCGCCTCCCCAGCATTCCAAGGATTGGTACCCTACTTTGTCCAACTTTTCGATAATGGGCAGCATGTTTTCAATGCGCATTCGTGTGGCAATGAGGGATTGGTGGGCGTCACGCAAGACCGTTTCCGTTATTTTCACTTTTCCCATTCAATCGTGATCTCCTTTCCTAGTACTTCCGTTCATATCCAATAAGATACCTTTTAAAGATATCGATTAAGCAATGGAAACCAACAAGTCTCCTGCGTTAACCGATGCACCGGGTTGTACGTTAATTGATGCGATGGTACCGTCTTTAGGAGCGACAATTTCATTTTCCATTTTCATGGCTTCCAATATGCAGAGGACATCCCCTTTCTTAACGGTAGCACCTTGAGTAACCATAATTCTTAAGATGGTACCGGGCATAGGAGCGGTAACTTTTTCGGCGCCGGCCGGAGCGGATTTCGAAACTGCCGGTGCTTCGCTCTTAGCGGGAGCAGGAGCAGGCGCAGGTGCAGGCGCCGCTTTCGGTGCGGGAGCGGGAGCAGGCGCGGGAGCCGCTACCGGTACCGTCTGAACAACGGAACCGTCTCTTATTTCATCAACTTCAACTTCGTATTGATTTCCATTCACTCTAATTAAAAATTTTCTCATAATATTCGTATCCTCCAATTCTTTTTTTACAAAGGTATATTACCGTGTTTCTTTTTCGGTCTCGATTCGCTCTTCGAAGCGAGCATTTCCAATGCCGCTGCAACATATTGTCTCGTTGCGGCAGGATCGATGATATCGTCAACAAACCCTTTTGAAGCCGCTACATAAGGGTTGGTTACTTTATCCGTATATTCGGCGATCTTTTCTTGTCTTGTCCGTATGGGATCATCGGAATTTTTAATTTCGTTGCGGAATATGATATTCGCCGCTCCGTCGGGCCCCATAACCGCGATTTCCGCAGACGGCCATGCATAAACCACATCGGCGCCTAAGTGCTTGCTGTTCATGGCAATGTATGCACCGCCGTAGGCTTTGCCGATAATAACGTTCACTTTCGGAACCGTCGCTTCGCTGAAGGCATACAACAGCTTGGCGCCGTGACGGATAATTCCGTTATGTTCTTGGTCCTTGCCCGGCAAATACCCGGGTACATCCGTAAGCGTTACCAAGGGAACGTTGAAAGAGTCGCAGAAGCGAACAAATCTTGCAGCCTTGTCCGAAGCATTGATGTCCAAGCAGCCGGCTTTTACGATAGGCTGGTTGGCTACGATACCGACGGTCTTTCCGTTGATTCTCGCAAAGCATGTAACGACATTTTGCGCGTAATCGGGATGTATTTCAAAGAAATCACCGTTATCGACGATGGAACGAATAACGGATTTCACGTCGTATCCGCTTTTACCGTCCGGAATCAAATCGTAAATTTCCGGAGCCGTCCTGTTTAAATCGTCCGTGCACTCGTATGCGGGCAGTCCGGACAAGTTATTGTCGGGCAAATAGGATAACAATTTTCGGATTCCTTCAAAACATTCATCTTCGGAAGCAAATTTCCGATGGGCGTTTCCGCTTTTGGAAGCGTGAGCCGAAGCTCCGCCTAAGTCCTCCATGGTTACTTCTTCACCGGTGGTGGCTTTAATTACCTCGGGTCCGGTTATGAACATTTGGGAGATGTTTTCCACCATAAAAACAAAATCGGATAAAGCCGGAGAATAGGAAGCACCTCCTGCACAGGGACCTAAAATCACGGTGATCTGGGGTACGACGCCGGACAGCATGGTGTTCATCTTAAAAATGTCTCCGTACCCGCCTAACGCTTCAACACCCTCTTCGATTCGAGCTCCACCGGAATCGTTTAATGCAATGAAAGGTGCACCGGTTTTAGCGGCCATATTCATAACATTGACAATCTTTTTCGCGTGCATCGCTCCTAAAGAGCCGCCGATGACGGTGAAATCTTGTGCCGCTGCAAAAACGGGTCTAGCT
>JAAYHZ010000084.1 GCA_012744235.1 Clostridiaceae bacterium | reverse complement strand
TTTGTATGGTTGTTTACCAAACGGTATTCATAAAAAACATCTCCCTGATTTTCTTCCTTGTAAACAAATACTTTATATTCTCCGATAAAGACAACATATCCTTTACTAGGCTTGGCTTTGAAAACGCAGCTCGTAAAACCTTTGCACCCATTCCGGGTACGATTTGTATTCCCCGCTATTCCTTATGGCTTCTAAGGTACGTTTTCCGACGCGCTTATCCATAATGGCAAAAACGCGTATCAAATAATTGTCGCTTTGCAGAGCATCCTTTACGGGAAGCTGCAAAAAGTCCGCAGCGGCCTCTAAAAAATCATAATCGGAAAAAGTCCCCTCAAAGTCCCATTTGTCCTTAAGCTCTCGGTCATCGTAATCCCAAACGCCGGTTTCCTTCCACCGTTCGTTGACGTCGTAATCTTTTTTATACATCTCTACCCATGAAAAATTGATAAGGTCTTTTCCGTCGAACCGTATGGAAGCTCTGCCGTAGGCGTTGTGTACCTTACGGTACCTTGTAAGGAAATAAGAAATACGATTTTTTAAAGGCTGGCAGAGCCTTTCCGTCAATTGCTTATTCAGATTTGACCAAGACTTATAACGATTCATATTCTTCCTCAAAAAACTCTTCTATGCACAAGTATCCATATTTACTATATTTATTATAATGTATCATATGTCACGTTCACGGTAAAGAATGAGGATACGGATTCTTTTTCGGATTTTATTATCTTCTTTCTTTCGTTGATAAACCCCTTGTTGAAGGTAAAAGATAAAAGTGATACAATCAGCCAATAAAAAATATTTAAAAAAGGTGGCATTAATGAAACAGGAACGGCAGTATCCCAAAGTCATGATTTCTACTAAAGCGGAACGCAGTGTCAAGAACGGCCATCCGTGGATATACGGAGATGAAATTCGAAAAACCGAAGGAGCCGTCCAAAACGGCGGGCTTGTGGACGTGTTTGCCGGCAATGCGTACATGGGAACGGGCTTTTATAACAGCGCCAGCAAAATTACCGTTCGCCTTATTTCCAAAAACGCCAACGATACGTTCGACTCTCGCTTTTGGCGCCGCCGTGTAGAGTATGCCGTAGCTTACCGTAAAACCGTTATGCCCGGTCCGGATTTCGCCTGTTGCCGCCTGATTCACGGTGAAGCCGACCAAATGCCGGGGCTGACCGTGGACCGCTACAATCATATATTATCGGTTCAGATTACCTGCCTCGGTATGGAGCTTGTCAAAGACACGATATATCGTGCTCTTTGGGATGTGCTTACCGAAGCCGGCGAATCCGTTACCGGTATTTTCGAGCGCAATGACATCGCTCTTCGTACTTTGGAAGGACTGACGGAGTATAAAGGGTGGTATGAATTTACCAATATACCCGTTCCCGAATCCGCCGTAACGGAAATATGCGAAAACGGCATAAGGTACTTGGTGGACGTGGAAAACGGGCAAAAAACCGGCTTTTTCTTGGACCAAAAGTATAACCGTGCCGCCGTCGCCCGCATTGCCCGGGGGAAAAGGGTATTGGACTGCTTTACCCATACCGGCTCTTTTGGCCTCAATGCGGCCAAAGGAGGAGCGGAGCATGTAACCTGTGTAGATATCTCGCAGTCCGCCATTGACATGGCAAAAGCCAATGCCGTACGCAACGGATTGGACGAAAAAATGGACTTTTTGTGCGAAGACGTTTTTGACCTGTTGACAAGGCTTGCGGACAAAAAATCCAAAGATTTTGACTATATCATTCTGGACCCGCCGGCTTTTACAAAATCC
>JAAYHZ010000012.1 GCA_012744235.1 Clostridiaceae bacterium | reverse complement strand
TCGAGCCACCTTTTTTCGTTAATATCAATCGAATAGCCCTCTTCTTCCGCATAACGGTCAAGAAGCACAATAGTTGAAGCTTCTTCATCGTATGATCCGATGTGCATGACTTGTACACACAAGCCTTCCGTAAATTTTTCAAGTCGCGCCAAGGACCCGTCGAGATGAGGTTTTTTCTTTTTTAAAGTCGAAACCGCTTCTTCAAAAATATCTTTTGTAACGAAATCCGGCTGACGTATCATCATCGTCCATATGAATTTGCTTTTATCCGTAATGGCGGCACCGCCGCCTCGAAACATTTCATCGTCAAGATTCCAAAGCCCTTCCAAAGGCGGCACTACATATTCCCAAATGTCCTTTTTGCTCATTTTGATTGCATAAGAAAGACCGTAAAGCAATTCGACCGCATGGGAATACGCTTCGCTTGTATTCGGGTCTCCCTTCCCGTCAACCATAATAAAGGTCATTTCGGAAACATCTACGATAGCCGGCGATGTTTTCGGCTGATACAGATTCTTATACTCTTTTTTAAAATCCAGCATGATATTTTTTTCCCGCCTTCCCCTATTTTCTCAAGCATTCGAATATTCATTCTAGAATAGATTATGTTTTAGCAGAAAAACAAGCATTTTAATGGCGATTTTAATAACGGGCGGATCCATTTCTTCGTTTTTAGGAGCGTCAAAGTAGTGATTCCCGTTCTTTACCGGTACAAATGTTACTTTTGCTTTGGCCGATAACGCTTTATTATAGAACTTTTCCGCTTGTGCAAAAGGAATCAAATCGTCTTTCATTCCGTGGGTCATGAATATGGGCGGCATATCTTTACGAATATGGTTTATGGGAGAAGCAAATTCGTAAGCTTCTTTCTTCTCTTCATAGGTACCGCCGATAAAATTATAAAGTACACCTTCCATCCACTCCCGTCCGGACGGCGTATAATCGCTCAAATCGGCAAGGTCCGTCGGTCCGCACAGATCGATAATGCTCCGAATGCGAAAATCCGAGGTGTCGTCGCCGAATTGATTGCCTGCAATACCCAATAACAGCGCCATATGTCCGCCGGCGGAAGCGCCGATAATGTTTATCTTATTCTTATTAAACCCGTAAGTGTCCGCATTTTTAATAATCCATCTTATGGCGTCGGCGCCGTCGCTATGGTGAACGGGAAACTTATTGGTATCGCTTGTTAATCGGTAGTCTACGCTGACAACGGCAAAACCGGCTTCAAGAATACCGTTTACAATCTCCAATTCCTTCCCGGATATATTCTTACATCCGCTGTCCCAACCGCCTCCATGGAAATATACAAGAACAGGAATTTTGGCAAACAGCTTTCTTTTGGGCATATAGATGTCCAATTTCAGCTTTCCCGTTTCGGTTTCCTTGTACGTGATGTTCTTATGCCTTTGGTCCAAATACACTTTCGCGCTTTTGGTGTTGATGGAAGCATAATATATCGCCAACACCGCGGCCAAAATAATGACGCTTGTCGATAGGATTAATAAAAACTTAAGAATTATTTTTACCGGTTTCAATAAAATCACCTCGGATATCCCCGAATTTTCTATTCCGTATCCTTTAAAATATATTATTCTTGAGCAAAAACAAAGCCATCTTTAAGAACACCTTCCATATCGGAGGGTTCGTCGTTTCATTTTCCGGTGCTTGAAAATAGTGGTTCGCATTGTCTACAGGTACGAATTTGACTTTTGCATTCGCCGATTTTGCCTTTTGGAAAAATTTCTCCGCTTGAGGGAAAGGAACCATTTCGTCATTACGTCCGTGAGCCATAAATATGGGCGGTACATCTTTGCGGACGTGATAGATGGGAGACGCCAGCTCGTAAAGATCTTTCTTCTCCTCGTATGTACCGCCTAAGAATTCGACAAGCAAATCTTCAATCTCGGGCAGTTCATCGGGGGTATAATCGCTTAAATCGGTAAGGTCCTTCGGCCCGCATAAGTCGATAATACTTCGAATTTGAAAATCCTTGTTTCCCGCTGTATTGTCGCCGAACCGATCACCGGCCATACCTAATAGAAGGACCATATGTCCTCCTGCGGAAGCTCCGATAAGATTGACTTTGTTTTTATGGAAGCCGTAGGTCTCCGCATTTTTTATAACCCATCGGACGGCATCGGCACCGTCATCCGCATGAACGGGAAACTTGTTTACTTCGCTTGTCAATCGATAATCCGCACTTACAAGAGCAAAGCCTGCTTCGAAGAAAATATTGAAAAGCTCGAGGTCTTTTTCTTTTAAGTTCTTGCTTCCGCTTTTCCAACTGCCGCCGTGGAAATAGACCAAAACCGGAGTTTTTGTAAATAATTTTCTTTTAGGCATGTAAATGTCCAATTTTAGCTGTCCGGTTTCCGTTTCTTTGTATGGAACGTTTAAATGCCTTTGTTCCAAGTATGCTTTCGCGCTTTTGGTGTTTAGGCAAAAATAATAAACGGCCCCGACGGCTGTCACAAAAACGACGGTCAGAAGAAGGTACATCAAAGACTTTTTGAATATATTACCGAGCTTTTTCAAAAAAACACCTCCGAAGCGTCGTATTGTTAACAACAACACCTTTCCTTCCTTTTATCGGAAAGGAAGGAAAGGCGCTATGTTCTTTATTCTTTTTCCGCCCAAAAAACGGTACAGTCCGGATGATAGTGTAAAATGGAAGCCGGTACTTGAGGGGTACAAACTTCTTCTCTTAATTTATCAATGATTTCGCGTTTTTCGGGACCTGCAACCAATATAATCTTTCGAGCGGACATAATGGTTTTAATTCCCATGCTTATGGCGTATCTCGGCACATCGTCCGCACTTTCAAAAAAGCGCTTGTTGGCTTCGATGGTAGATTGGGTCAATTTTACTCTTCTTGTGAAATTATGGAACACGTCGTCCGGCTCGTTAAAGCCGATATGACCGTTGAAGCCGATTCCTAAGAGCTGAAGATCGACCCCGTTTGCTTTCTTTATTTGAAGTTCGTAATTCTTACATTCTTCATCCGTATCTTTTGCGAGACCGTTTGGAATGTGAATATTTTCTTTCGGTATATTCACATGCTTAAACAGGTTCTCCATCATGAAGTAATAATAGCTTTGGGGATTCTCGCGGCTCAGTCCGCAGTACTCGTCCAAGTTAAAGGTAACGACTTTTGAGAAGTCCACAAGACCGTTTTGATTCATCTCGATAAGGTTTCTATACGTACCTAAGGGAGAAGATCCGGTTGCCAAACCCAATACCGTGTCGGGTTTCGTGTTAATTTGCGCTGCTATGATACCGGCTGCCATTTTACTCATGGTATCATAGTCTTTTACGGTAATAATGTTCACTTACATACACTCCTTTTCCATAAGGTCGTTCTTACGTACTCTTTTTAACGGCCTTTACATTTGTTTTGTTCATCCGATCGATTCCTTCGATTGAATGGACTAGTAATATTATACATCAAAATTACCATATATCAATCAATATCCCTTCGGCAAAAAGATATTACGGCAAGCTCCCCGAAGCTTCATTTATTCTTCACCAAGTAATACGGGTCTTCCTTTAGTTTTTCCATGCCCAAGCAATACATGTCTTTTGCTTTAAACATCCGGAGGATACTGTTTCCGATTTTTTCGATTCGAACGAATCCTTTTTCCTCCATTTCTTTTCCGAATGTCAGAAAGTCGTTTACGATACCGTCTTTTCGGGTATATTCCCATGCGGAGCCCTTCGGATTTTCCACACCGTCTATAATGACGGTAGCCTTTCGCTCTTCAAGAAAGCGGTACGGTACATTTGCTTCCGCCTCCAAAAGATGAATGATCGTGCATCGGTTGTAATCGACACCTATCAGAAGGATCCAAGCATTCAAATCTACCAGCTTTTTAAAAGGACTGTCGGCACCGAATCCCGTTTTGTACGGTTCCCTGCAAAGAAAATCCGCCATAGGTCCCACCGCCGATATAGGATGGGCTGCATGGCTGCTCCTTACGGCATCCGGTCGTAAGCGTACGGTTTCGGATATAATTCCCATAAGAGAGGGGGTTTTTTCCCTGTCCCATACTTTTTCATCTCCTAACAAATATTTCGAAAAAGTCGGTACTACCAAAGTACCCTCATTTCCGAGCACATCCAACAAAGCGTCTACAACAGTCTTCGCACCGCCTTCTACCCTGCCAAAGGAAGATAAACTGCTGTGGATCATCACCGTATCCCCTTTATTTAAACCCAATCTTTTTAAACCTTCCGTTATATCTCTTTGTACGACACAGGCATTCATACTGCTCCTCCGATATGGTTTCTATAACCTATACCATACAGTGAAGAATAAAAAATTGCAACGGTTAAAAAGGGTTTGACTATTGACGGCGGAACGATATAGTATAGAATAGACTTGTTGTTGAGTTCTATAACAAAGTACTATGACTTGGAAGGAATTGTGCAAATTATGGTTTCAGGATTAAACTTTTGGGATGCCGAAATATGGTCGTTTGTAATTACCATCACTATTTTGCTCGTCGGTATGATATTGGCCAATACTTTAAGGCAATTAATTAAACCCCTTCGCCAACTGATGATACCCAGCTCGGTTTTAGGTGGATTTTTGATTTTGTTTGTGGATTTCATATTCAAAAAAATCACGGGGTCTTCGATGTTTCTCACCTCGACGCTGGAGGCGCTTACGTATCATGGTCTTGGACTCGGGTTCGTAGCCATGTCCATGAAATCCGTCGGAAAGCAAAAGGATAAGAACAGGCAAAAAGACATTTTCAATACCGGTTTGACCACCGTTTCGTCTTATCTTCTCCAAGGCATCATCGGTTTGGCTATCACAATCGGTTTATCCTACGTTATGAATAACTTTTTCGCCGCAGGCTTACTGACTCCCATGGGATACGGACAAGGTCCCGGGCAAGCATACAACTGGGGGCATAATTATGAAGTAAACTACGGATTCGAAAACGGTACCAGCTTTGGCTTGGCCGTTGCGGCCATGGGATTCGTATCGGCAAGTATCGGCGGTGTCATTTATTTAAACATTTTGAAGAGAAAGGGTCGTTATCACGGTGATATGGGGCAAAACATTAAAGATGAAAACCTCACCGCGGAGATTATCACCGGCCACAACGAAATTCCGCTGTCGGAATCCATGGACAAAATGACGGTCCAAATCGCTCTCGTATTCATCGGATACATCATGGCATACGGTTTTATGGCAGGGATTAACGCCATGGTGGAAGCCGGGTGGCTGGGAGACTTCGGCTACAAAACGGTGCAGCCTTTAATATGGGGCTTTAACTTCCTGTTCGGTACGGTTTTTGCCATTGTTCTGAAGCTCATATTAAAAGGACTGCAAAAAAGCGGCTTGATGCAGCGAGAATACCGAAACGACTTTATGCAGTCGAGAATCGCCGGATTCATGTTCGACATGATGGTGGTAGCTTCCATTGCCGCCATCGACCTTTCGGCCTTTAAGATCAAAGAGTTTATCGTCCCTCTGTCCTTAATCTGTATTATAGCAGGGGTAATCACCTACATTCACATGAGTATCGTCTGCAAAAAGCTGTTCCCCCATTATGCGGACGAAGCTTGGTTGACCATGTACGGAATGCTGACCGGTACCGCAAGCACGGGAATTATCCTCTTGCGTGAAATCGACCCGAGATTCGAAACTCCCGCCGCAACCAACTTGGTATTCCAACAGCTGTGGGCGATCGTATTCGGATTCCCGCTGCTTCTTCTGTTGGCCGTAGCGCCTCAAAGCCGAAACCATGCATGGATCACCCTTATCATTTTAACGGTTATGTTTGTTATCATAAATATTATTTGCTTTCGAGATTTCATTTTCAAAAAAGGGAAAACAAAAAAATCATCGCAAAGATGATAAAAATTGCTAAGTTCAACCTCCTTTCGATTCTTTAAAAAAGCTCAATGCCGCCGACAAAAGGGCGGCGACGGGCTTTTTTTATTGAAAAGAACATGAAAGACCGGGAAATACCGATTCGGCTGCTCATGGAAACCATAGGGTAAATGGTATTATTTCCTTTTTAATTATGTTATTGACTTTAATGTTATGATTGATATAATAGAGTTAGGCAATATAAAAAGGAGTATGACTATGAAAAAACTTGCATCTTATGGATTTACAGCCGACGATTTTCAGCTTCTCGTCAGTGATACGCTATTTCGAAATAAAAGCATTATAGATGCGCTCACCAAATTCCAGCAAACCAATGCTTCCGTTTGCAATAACATTGCAAAAGCGGCTACCTCATGCGGATGTATTAAAATCAATACATCAAAGCAAGACTATTCCAAGGGTACGACTCTTTTTGAGATGGCCGCCTTGTCCAAAACCCACATTGAGGGCAAATTATGCGAAAAATGTGCAGAGAATATAGAAAGAGAAATGGGTACCAATCTTTTTTACTTGACGTCTTTATGCAGCATTTTGGATTTGAACCTTTACGATATCATGCTTAAAGAAAGCAAACGGATTGAGACCTTAGGTTATTACAGTCTTCGTTAGCTATTTCGATTGAAATAAAAGTCGAATCAACGTTCTTACATCCGGAACACTTTCCAGCTTTATTTTCCATGCGTTTTTATTTTCGATCAAATCAAAGTTGGATTTCGGAATAAGGCATCTTTTGAATCCGATGCGAGCGCATTCGCCGATTCTTTTTTCAATACCGGAGATGGCGCGTACCTCTCCGGTTAAGCCTACCTCGCCCATAACCACCGTATCGGAAGGTATGCATTTGTTATACAAGCTGGACGTGATGGCCGCAATAACGGCGGTATCGCAAGCAGGCTCTCCTATCTTAAAACCGCCGGCAATATTCACATAGACATCGTCCTGCATAAGAGGCAGTCCCGCCAATTTTTCCGCCACCGCCAAAAGCATGTTGACACGGTTATCGTCCAACCCTGTAGCCATTCTTCTCGGCACGGGATAAAAAGACTTGCTGACAAGCGCTTGGATCTCCAAAAGAAGAGGACGCGTTCCTTCCAAAGCCGACGTCACAACGGAACCGGGTTTATCCGGATCTCTTCCGGACAGCATCGTCGCCGAGGCGTTCTCCACTTCCGTCAAACCCTTGTCCGTCATTTCGAATATTCCGATTTCATAAGTGGATCCGAAACGATTTTTTACGGCTCTCAGGATTCGGTACTGCATATGCCGCTCTCCCTCGAAATACAAAACCGTATCCACCATGTGCTCCAAAACTCTCGGTCCCGCAATGGCCCCTTCCTTCGTCACATGGCCTACGATTAAAACCGTCATTTCTTTCTTTTTTCCGATATCCATCAGACGGGCCGTGATATCTCGAACTTGGGAAACGCTGCCCGGAGCGGACCCCATTTCCGGGTTGTACATGGTTTGGATGGAGTCAATGATCAAGATTTGAGGATCGGTTTTTTCGATCACAGGCAAAACGGCGTTAAAATCCGTTTCCGCCAAAAGAAGAATACCGTCGTTTGAAACATTTAATCGGTCGGCTCGAAGCTTGATTTGGGCCGCCGATTCTTCTCCGGACACATAAAGTACCGGCCCTTTTATAAGGGGAGAACCGCATATTTGAAGAAGAAGAGTGGATTTTCCGATTCCGGGATCTCCTCCGATGAGGACCAAGGATCCCTTCACGAATCCTCCGCCTAAAACTCTGTTCAGCTCGGAAATGTGAGTTATGTACCGTATTTCGTTGTCTGCCGGAACTTCGGACAATTTAACGGCATGAACGGTACCCCCTTCCTTCAAGCCGGGTACCGTTTTGCCGTTTGTCCTGATTTCCTCCGTTAAGGTGTTCCATGAGTTGCAGCCTGGACATCTTCCCATCCACTTTTGTGTTTCGTATCCGCACTCGGAACACACATACGAATGAATAATTTTAGCCATAATCGTTAAACCTTTTCTGCAACGCTTTGCTTTCTAAATACCAGTTCGTTTCCTTCCAAATCCACTGTTACGCAGTCGTTGTCCGAAATTTCTTTTAGCAACATCTTTTCCGCCAAGCCGTCCTCGATAAGGTTCTGAATAACCCTCTTCAACGGTCTTGCGCCGTAAGCTTTATCGTAGCCCTTTTCGATGAGGTATGACTTCGCCTTATCCGTCACGCTTAAGGTTATGTTCTTGCTGCTCAGACGCTTTCTCAAGTCCTTTAGCATAATTTCAATGATATCATTCATATGCTCTTTGGTCAAATGATGGAATACGATGATATCGTCTACTCTGTTTAAGAACTCCGGTCTAAAGGTTCTTTTCAACTCCGACATTACCTTGTTTTTCAAAGCCTTGTAATCGGATTGGGCGTTGTCCTGCCGGGACGTGAATCCGAGCTGTCTTTCTTCCGCCAACTGCATAGCCCCCACATTCGAGGTCATAATGATGACGGTGTTTCGGAAATCCACGGTTCGGCCTTGGCTGTCCGTAATCCTTCCGTCGTCCAATATTTGAAGCAGTACGTTGAAGACGTCCGGATGCGCTTTTTCGATTTCGTCGAAGAGAACCACCGAATACGGATTGGTCCTTACCTTCTCGGTCAGCTGCCCCCCTTCGTCGTATCCTACGTATCCCGGAGGAGATCCGATCAGTTTTGACACGTTGAACTTATCCATGTATTCGGACATATCGACTCTTATCATAGCGTTTTCATTGTCGAACAAGGCTTCGGCCAAAGCTTTGCTTAATTCCGTTTTTCCTACACCCGTAGGACCTAGGAAAATGAAGGAACCCACCGGTCGTTTCGGATCCTTTAATCCGGTTCTTCCTCTTCGAATGGCCTTTGCCAGGCTTATTACCGCTTCTTCTTGGCCTACCACTCTTTGATGCAAAATGTTTTCCAAATCCAACAATCGTTTGGATTCTTCTTTGTCCAAACGTCTCACGGGAACACCGGTCCATTGGGATACGCATTCGGCGATTTCCTCTTCTCCCACCGTTCCGTTGGTCTGTCTTGTGGATTCTCTCCAGTTGTTACGAATCACTTCAATTTGTTCGCGTAAGGCCTTTTCGCTGTCTCGAATTTCAGCGGCCTTTTCGTATTCTTGGCAGCTGATGGCTTCGTTTTTCCGGTTCTCCAGCTTGGCCAGTTTTTCTTCAAGCTCCTTTAACTCCGGAGGCGTGGTATAGGATGCAAGACGGACCTTCGAGCAGGCTTCATCGATCAAATCGATGGCCTTATCCGGCAAGTACCGGTCGGTTAAATAGCGAACCGACAGCCGAACAGCCGCGTAAATGGCTTCGTCGGTAATCTTTACGCCGTGATGGGCTTCGTAACGGTCCCTCAATCCTTTCAAAATGGCAATAGTGGCTTCCTCGGAGGGTTCTCCAACCATTACCGGTTGGAATCTTCTTTCCAATGCCGCATCCTTTTCAATATGTTTTCGGTATTCGTCCAGCGTGGTTGCGCCTACAACCTGTATTTCGCCTCGAGCCAACGAAGGCTTTAAGATACTGGAGGCATCGATGGAGCCTTCCGCGGCTCCCGCGCCGATGATGGTGTGGATTTCATCGATGAACAGAATGATGTCTCCCGATTTAGTAATTTCATCCAAGGCGTTTTTAACACGTTCTTCAAACTCGCCACGGTATTTTGATCCGGCAACCATGGCGGATAGGTCCAAGGATATGACTCTTTTGTCTTTCAGTATTTCGGGAATATCACCGTCGGCAATTCTTTGGGCCAATAATTCGGCAATGGCGGTCTTGCCTACACCCGGCTCTCCCACCAAGCAAGGATTGTTTTTCGTTCTTCGGCTTAAGATTTGAATCACTCTCTGAAGCTCGTTTTCACGACCGATAACGGGGTCAAATTTGCCTTCCTTAGCCATTTTCGTCAAATCGCGGCCGTATTTTTCCAAGGTTTTGGTTTCTTTGACCTCGCCTTCTCCTTCCCCGCTTTTCATCATTTCGATCAAATCCTTAACCAAAATCTTCGGCTGAACGTTCAAATCCAGCAGAATTCGAACCGCTACCGTATCTCCTTCCTTCACCAGAGCCAATAATATATGCTCGGTGCCGATGTATTCCATATTCATTTTTTTCGCTTCTCGCGAACTCATTTCCAATATACGCTTTGCTCGCGGAGAGTATCCGGATACCGGTTTTCCGGGATTCAATCCGTATCCGACAAAACGTTTAATTCCTTCTTCAACGGCCTGGGATGTAACATTCTGCTTGGCCAACACCTTTGCAGCCAAACCGGTTTCTTCGGCTACCAAGCCGTACAGCAAATGCTCCGTTGCAATTTGGTCGTGGCCGAATTTCGTTGCAATCATATTTGAAAGCTTAATACTTTTGTCCGCTTTTTCTGAAAAATTACCGTACATTTCCATATCCACCATCCTCTCTAAAGAATTTTTCCATTTTGTCTCGAATTAACTCCGCTCTTACAACGTCCATTTCTACCGGCAACAGAGGTTTTTCCTTAAATTGCTGCAGCGAGCCGGGCTTAATGGATACCAAAATTTCATTCATGGTTCGGATACCGAAATTGCGGATCATTCCGGTATAAACACCCATCCGTATATCATTCATCAATACCAACGATTCTTCATAGGCCAAAATACGCGCATTCATAAACGTTCCTAAGGCGCGAAAAACTCGATCCTCCATCTTGAGCGGGTTTTGCTGTAAAAGCAGCAATCTTAACGCTCTTTCTTGGTCGGCAATTTGCATTGCCACGTTTTTTATACTTGTCAAAAGGTTTTCTTCGGTTTCCCCGGTAGTCACCTTGTT
>JAAYHZ010000083.1 GCA_012744235.1 Clostridiaceae bacterium | reverse complement strand
GCCATATCCGTTTGCCCCGCCGCTAAAGCATCCGTTAATTCAAAAATTCCCGCTTTGATTGATGTCGCACAGACTTCTTCTACATCTTTTAAGGTAATTACGGGATTATCTCCGCCGTATAAAATCAATTTTTTCAATTCGTTTTCCAGTTCGTAAAGCCCGTTTTCCGCATTCAAGGTCAAACGAAGAGCGGCTTCTTTTTCAATGGTTTTGCTATGCTTTTTCAGCATTGATTGGATCCATTTGAGCAATTCGTCTTGGCTTCTGTATTCGAAATCGAAAAATATGCCGTTATCGGAGACAGCTTTATACAAAGCATTTCTTTTATCGATTTTCGATTCCCAAAAAATCAAGCAGGTACTCTTGCAGGGATTCTTAACATAGGCAATCAACGGCTCCAGCTCTTCCTTTTTTTTCTGAAACAGCCCCGATTCTTTGACTACAACCAACTTTTTGTCCGAAAACATAGGCAAACTGACGCAAGCATTTAAGATCCTGTCTATATCGCTGCATTCATCTAAAACTTCGTAATTCAATGTTTTCGTTGCGGGGTTTAAAATCCCTTCTTCAATCATGGCGACATAGCTGCGGATCAAGTATTGCTCTTCGCCCGTGAATAAGTAGCAGTTTTGAAATATGCCCGATGTAATTTGCTTCTTCAATTCGAGTATTTGCATGATTCATGGCTCCTTTTTGCTATTATACCATAGTTTCATAGCCGAATGAATATTGAAGTCTCGTCGCTAATTGTAATCAAAGGTTGTTATAAAACGCACAAGTTATGAGAAAAATACATGTATTAAATAATGATCAATCTGAAAGGAAGCGGATAATGACAACTTATTCTAATCGAACCGATTTGACTTTAGAAGCACAAGAATTGCTGGTAAGAGGCGAACCGGATAAAAAGGATTTTGACGGTATCATTACTCATACCCGTAGAGAAGGGAAGTTGAATATAACGAAGGTGGAGGTAACCAACGATAACGGTGCCGCTAAAATCGGAAAATCCGTAGGGACTTATGTTACGATCGAAATGGGTAACAGCGAGTTAAAAAGCAACGAGGATTACGTACATGCCCGCTCGGCCATCGCAACCGAGTTAAGCGCTTTGATCCCGAATATCGAAAACAAAACCGTCCTTATCATAGGATTGGGGAACTGGAACGTAACCCCGGATGCATTGGGTCCGAAAGTCGTTTCAAAGCTTGCCATCACCCGACATATCCTTGAACACTTTCCGGATGAGCGGGAAAAGAATTTAAACCCCGTCTGCGCTATTGCTCCCGGAGTTTTAGGGATTACCGGAATAGAAACGGCCGAGATAATCAAAGGTGTAGCGGATCGTGTCAAGCCGGATTTCATTATCGCCATTGACGCCTTAGCATCCATGAGAACGGAGCGGGTGAATAAAACCATTCTATTGTGCGATACCGGTATATCGCCGGGATCCGGGGTAGGAAACAAACGTAAAGAATTGTCGAAGAATACCCTTGGAGTTCCGGTTTATGCCATTGGCGTTCCTACGGTAGTCGATGCCATTACCATGGCCAATGAAACCATCGAGGCTATAATCAACGCATTGAAAGAAGAAGTCAAAACTTCCGAAAATATTTACTCGTTTATGAAGGACATTGATCCGCAAGATAAACAAGAGTTGATTTCAAAAGTGTTTAACCCCGGAGACGAGAACATGATTGTAACGCCAAGAGGCATAGACGAAGCCATTACGATTATGTCCAAATTAATTGCCGACAGCTTGAATGTATTTATCCACCGTCATAACTACAGCTATTTGCAGCAGGCATATTTGATGTAAAAGTCCCCTTCGGTATGATATAATTTAGGCATTATAAAACTTCGGGGGTTATATTCATATGTCCGACTCCATTAAAAATGAAATTAACCGGCTTAAAGATTTAATAAACTATTACAACTACAAGTATTATACCGAAGATGCACCTGTTATAACCGATTCGGAATACGATCGGCTTTACGAAAAGCTTGTTGAATTGGAGACCCGGTATCCCGAATACGCGACACCGGATTCACCTACGCGCCGAGTAGGTGCAAAACCCTTGGAAAAGTTTGAAAAGGTTCAGCATTCCTATCAAATGCAAAGCTTGCTTGATGTATTTGATCCGGATTCGGCAAGAAAATTTGTCGTGGATATTCAAAAATTGTTTCCGGATACCGTCTGTGAATTTGTCATAGAAGAAAAAATCGACGGATTATCCGTTTCTCTATTATATGAAAACGGGCTTCTTGTACGTGCCGCCACAAGGGGAGACGGCTTTACGGGAGAGGACGTAACATTAAACATTCGAACCATTCCTACGGTTCCTCTGCGATTAAAGGAAGACTTGCCTTTGTTGGAAGTACGAGGCGAGGTCTTTATGTCAAAGAAAGAATTTCTTCGATTGAACCGGTTGAACGAAGAAAAAGGACTGCCTGTGTTTGCAAATCCTCGGAACGCGGCCGCCGGTTCTTTGCGGCAATTGGATCCTGAAATCACCAAAAGCCGCAAGCTGGATATTTTCGTTTTCGAAGTAAGAAGAATCGAAGGAAAAGAGATTCTTTCTCACTCCCACGGTCTGGAGCTGTTAGCGCAGCTCGGTTTAAAAATTAATACTCATTACCGCGTCACCTCCGATCCGGATCAAGTACTTGAATATATACAAAGGATTCACGAGTACCGTAAGGATTTGGATTACGATATTGACGGTGCCGTTATTAAATTAAACCAATTGGATTTACGAGAAATCGTAGGCTCGACGGCCAAAGCGCCGAAATGGGCTTTTGCCTATAAATTCCCTGCAGAGCAAAAAGAAACGATTTTAAAAGACATTACGATCCAAGTCGGGAGAACCGGCGTTTTGACACCTACCGCCGAATTGGAGCCTGTATTTATATCCGGTTCGCGGGTTGCTCGCGCCACTTTACACAATTACGATTTAATAAAAGAAAAGGATATACGTATCGGTGATACGGTTTTGATTCAAAAAGCCGGAGACATTATCCCGGAAGTAATTCGCCCCGTTATTGAAAAAAGGACCGGGAGCGAAAAAATATTCGAAATGCCTGAGAATTGTCCCGAATGCGGTTCCAAAGTGGTACGGCAGGAGGG
>JAAYHZ010000082.1 GCA_012744235.1 Clostridiaceae bacterium | reverse complement strand
TAGATGACATCCTTCCTTAAGAATATTGGTTTATTTTTCATTAAATATATCTTAACAGGATGTCATCTTCTTTTCAATTATAGATGGTATTTTATTCCTCAATCCCTACAGTAACTTTACTCTATGAAATATAAGGCATAAAAAGAAGGGGCGTATTGCCCCTCCTTTTCGTCTTTATAACCGTTTTCATATAGGATACATTTCCTTAAAACTCGGGTCTTTGATATTGCGGGAATGCATCGTTGTTGTAGTATTTGTCGATGATGATTTCAAGTCCCGCCGCATACAGCTGGTCGATGTATTGCTGCCATTCGGTATTCAGATCCGCAATTTCGCCTCTCCAAACACGGTTTGCAAAGTCGGAAACGGCTGCGTTGATGCTTCCGCTGTATTCGGCGTATTCCTTAACGTATTCTTCGTATAATTCGGCGCCCATATTCAACTTGTTTATGTACTTATGAGGCTCGATGCAGTACTTTTTCACCCAATCGTGTTCCTCCGAGAATGTGTAGTAGTAGAATGCGGCTTCGTGTCCGTAGTACAGGGTTTCGCCTAAGAAGCTGCCGCCCCAGAATCCGCCTCTTCGATACTGCGGAGGAACCTTGTCGGCTTCGGTGGTCATCATAGCGGATTTCCACGGTTCGCCTTCCCATTTGAAGTGAACGCCTTCGATACCGATCCATACTTTCACGTTCCATTCGTCGTAAGGATCGCTGTAGCGGTCGTTCCACATGGTCAGTATACGCTGCAGCTCTCCGTCGGAAACGGCTTTGGATACGTTGTAGGTTCTCCATTTACCGTCGGCAAATGCGTCGAGTCCGTATCTTCTGTTACCCCATACTTCTCCGGGCCCTTTCAATACCGGCATACAGACAAAGGTGGCGTCTTCAAATCCGTTTAACCATAAGCTTTGGGGAGGCTGACGGTCGGAATATTCCGGAAAATGGGGACGTCCGATGTATTGCCTGTCGGCGGTAAAGAATCCGACCTTACCTGTAAGCCATGTCGCTAAAAGCACGTCGTACCAGTAAGCGCCGTCGGACAGATCCAAGGTTCTCATGTAGCCTTTTTCATACATTTCATTTGCCCATGCCATGTAATCCCTGTAACCGGAGTAAGCAAACCAAGGAACCACGTCTCCGGTGGATTCTTCCAAGTATAGGTAGTTGTTTTCGGAAGAGTTAACACCGAACATGCCCCAGTACAGATCAACCCATGCAGCACGGAAGGTATGGTTGAATACAACGGCGGCGTAGGTGTCGTCTTCACCGTTGCCATCCGGGTCGTCCTCCGTGAAGGCGCGGAAAATATCGTTCATTTCGTCAAATTCAAACATAAAGTTGGTGACAAAAAGATTGCCGTTGTATTTTCCTAATTTTTCGTCGGTCATGGGAATGGGCGTCAATTCGGATTCCGGAATTTCGTAACCGATGTTCTCCAACCAATCCAAACGGAAAATGGGGCCGTTGTAGTAGTTTTTCCAAGTGGTCATGATAAAGGAAATTCCGTAGTATTCGTCGGTTCCCGGAACGTTGTTATACACATAACTGGAGGGTTTATGTTTTTCCATCTGTTCGTAGTAGTAGGGGAAGTACTTTTTGTAGAACTCCAAAGGAACGGTTCGAGTAAATCCTTCTTCGTATAATTGAATCGCATCCATGGGAGCGTAGGGGATATAACTGAAATCGGGTATTTCTCCTGCCGCTAACATCATGGTCAATCCTTCGGCGTCGTAATAGCTGATGTTCCATGTTTTGATGTCAATGTTGTATTTTTCTTCAATCATCAACTCGTCATAGGCGCCTTCCTCATACGTGTCGCAGAATCCGGAGATCCAGCTGACTTCGTAAAATTCAGCGAATGGGTTTGTTTCCACCGCAGCGGTAGTTGTTTGAGCTGTTGTGGTTGTTTGGGCCGTTGTGGTCGTTACGGCCTTTGTTGTTGTCACGGCCGTAGTGGTACCGGTGGTCGTTACTTCTTGTTGTTCCGTCGATTGCGCACAACCAATGAACGTTGCCATCATTACCACTGCTGTTAATAAACAGCAGATTCGAATGAATCGCTTCGACATAACAGTAATCCTCCTTATATATATTAAAACACCTGCGGGTGATGTTTCCTTCGAGGAAATCTTTTACATATAAATGTTGTATAAACATAGAGAAAGAGGAACTGACTGTATATTATCATAAAGAACCTAGAATATCAATATAAAAATGCGATGAATACCAAATACAACCAAATAAAAATATATCAATATGTGGCAATATATATATATAATAGAATATTTATTAACAATGCCGCGGCCGGTACGCATGTCGATTCCATATACGAATATACGGCGGATTCCTTTTAAAAATCTTTCCATGACGGGTTCATAATGATATAATAAAACAGTTCAGTTATACGGAATATACGAATCGATATATATCCCTTAAAAATCGGAAGGAGAAAACGTATGTTAAAAAAGATTAACGGATATAAACCCCATGAAGGTCCCATAGTTATGATTATCATGGATGGAATCGGCTTGGGAAAACCCAATGAAGGAAATGCGGTGTATTTGGCCGATACGCCGAATTTAGATTATTTAATGAAGAATTATCCTACTTTAGCCCTGAAAGCACACGGAACCGCGGTGGGATTACCCGGCGATGACGATATGGGAAACTCGGAGGTTGCTCATAATGCCATCGGCGCCGGTCGCGTATACAGCCAAGGAGCGAAATTGGTAAACGAAGCCATCGCTTCGGGTAAAATATATCATGATACCGGTTGGCAGGAAATCAGCCAAAACTGCTTGAAATATAATTCCACCCTGCATTTTATGGGATTGTTTTCGGATGGAAACGTTCACTCTCACATTGATCATTTGAAAAGTATGATCCTTCAAGCGAAAAAGCAAGGCATTAAGGAAGTAAGGGTGCACATTTTGTTAGACGGGCGTGATGTCGGCGAACGCTCCGCCTTAGAATATGTCGAGCCTTTTGAAGGATTTTTAAAAGAAGTCAATGACGAAAGCTTCAATGCCGTAATAGCCAGCGGCGGCGGACGTATGAACATTACCATGGACCGCTACGGCGCAAACTGGGGCATGGTGGAAAAAGGTTGGAAAACCCATGTATTAGGGGAAGGCAGATATTTTGAAAGCGCGAAGGCGGCTATCGAAACCTACCGCGAAGAATACAATGTAATCGACCAAGACCTGCCTCCTTTTGTCATTGTCAAGGACGGAAAGCCGGTCGGAACCATTCAAGACAACGACAGCGTGGTATTCTTCAATTTCAGAGGCGACCGAGCCATTGAAATCAGCAGAGCTTTTGAAGAAGCGGATTTTCATATGTTTGACCGGGTGCGCTATCCTAAGGTCGTTTATGCAGGAATGCTTCAATACGACGGCGATTTGAAAATACCCTCAAGATATTTGGTCAGTCCTCCTCAAATCGAGGAAACCATGGGCGAATTTTTGGCTTTGGAAGGAATAACCCAGCTGGCCATTTCCGAAACCCAGAAGTTCGGTCACGTCACCTATTTCTGGAACGGGAATCGAAGCGGCAAGTTCGATGAAAAAACCGAAACCTATATCGAGATTCCTTCGGACATCATACCTTTCGAGCAAAGGCCTTGGATGCAGTCGGCTTTAATTACCGACCGTTTAATCGATGAATTGAAATCCGGAAAATACAGATTTGCCCGGGTCAACTTCCCGAACGGCGATATGGTAGGCCACACCGGAATTATGCAGGCGGCGCGGATCGGCGTGGAAGCCGTAGACCTTGCCATCGGAAGAATTCTAAAGGTCGTGGACCAATTGGGCGGCATGGCCATCATTACGGCGGATCACGGCAATGCGGATGAAATGTTTGAAACCGATAAGGACGGAAAAATCAAAAAGAACAAGGACGGATCCTACAAGGCGAAAACCAGCCATACCTTGAACAAGGTGCCCTGTATTTTCTACGACAACCGAAACGATAATAAGTATACGGTAATTCCGGGAGAATACGGACTGTCGAATCTGGCGGCTACCGTTGTGAACTTGTTAGGATTTGAAAAATACGAAAAATGGGACGAAAGCATGATTCAAATTCACGTTTAATATTTGAAGACGAAAAAGGAGCGTAAGCCTCCCGCAGTAGTGAACCGGGAGCTTTACGCTCCTTTATTTTTTAATTTTTTATCGAGCATTCACAAAGGTTACGCACACCGGTTCTTCTACGACGGCGCTGTATCCCGTGAATTCGGCAAGACCGGTTTTTTCGTCCAAGCGATAGGAGATAAGCGAATCGGAATTTTGGTTGGCTACAATAAGGTAGTCTCCCTCCGGAGTGATATTAAAATCGCGAGGCCACTTGCCTCTTGCGGGAATATGACCCTTTGGTTTTATAAGTCCTGAAACCGAATCTCGTGAAAATACGGCGATGCTGTCGTGCCCTCGGTTGGATGCATAGACAAAGCCTTGATGAACCGGCATCCGAATGGCGGAGCAGTAAGAGGTGTCCGTATACCCTTCGGGAAGAGCGGAAACATCCTGTAATACGGATAAAGCGCCTGTTTCCCTGTTCACTTTTAACACCGTGGCGGTGTTGTCCAATTCGTTAATCAAGTATAAAAAGCTTCCCGAGGAATCGAAAACCAAGTGTCGCGGACCTGCTCCCGGATGGATATCCACGTAAGGAGGATCGTTTTCAACCAAGGTCCCTTCCGAAAGCTTGTAGATATGGATCTTGTCGGTGCCTAAATCCGCTGCATACACATAATCCGTTCCTTTCAGCGGAAGTATGCAATGAGCGTGAGGACGGGTTTGCCTGTCTTCGTGAATACTTCTTCCTTCGTGGTAGCGTAAATCGCTCATTTGTCCGATGGAGCCGTCTTTTAAAATCGGATATACATAAACGGTGCCGTCTACATAGCCTGCAGCCATCAAATAATTTTCGTCACGGCTTAAGCTTAAGTGGCAAGGTCCCGCTCCTTTAGCGGCTCGTCCGTTTATAGGCTTTAAGCTCAAGTCTTTTCCCACTTCAAAAGAACGAACGCCTCCCGATGCTTCGGATGACTCGTCTACCGAATATAAATAACGGTTATCTTCCGTCAGCACTTGGTACGTGGGCCTTTTTAGACCCGAAAATTGCTCAACACAACGTATGGCTCCGGTTTTTCCCGAAAGCTCCATGAGCCATATGGAATCTCGGACGGTTCCTACGTAAAAATACCGGTTCTTCCTCATTTTTTCACCCCCGCATGCTGTGGGTTATTTTTTTAAGCGCTCGGATATAATTCTCGCCGTATGAATTCCGCTTGCACCCGCTTGAGAAAGTCCTCTTGTGATTCCGGCACCGTCTCCCACGGCGAAAAAGTTCGGTATTTTGGTTTCCAAATTGTTGTCCAGCTCCAATCGGGCGCTGTAGAACTTGACCTCCACGCCGTAGAGCAGCGTATCATGGTTGGCGGTTCCCGGAGCGATTTTGTCCAAAGCGTAAATCATTTCGATAATGTTATCCAAATGACGCTTGGTCAGAACCAAGCTCAAGTCCCCGGGGGTCGCGTTAAGGGTCGGTTTGGTAAAGCTCTGCTCAAGGCGGTGCTCGTTGGTTCTTCTTCCTTTAATCAGATCTCCGAAGCGCTGTATAATTACGCCTCCGCCTAACATATTCGATAGGGAAGCGATTCTTTTTCCGTATTGGTAAGGCTCGTTAAAGGGATACGTAAAGCGGTTGCTGACCAGCAAAGCAAAGTTTGTGTTTTCGCTGCCCATTTTTTTATCGGAATAGCTGTGTCCGTTTACCGTCACGATACCTTCCACGTTTTCCGATACCACGTATCCGTTCGGGTTCATACAAAACGTACGAACGATGTCCCCGTATTGCTTGGTACGATACAACAATTTCGACTCGTACATGACATCGGTAATGTGATCGAATACAGTAGCGGGCAATTCAACGCGAACGCCGATGTCCACTTGGTTGTTTATTAATTTTATTCCTAACTTCTGGCACTGGCCGGCAAACCACTCCGCACCGGAACGCCCCGGAGCGACGATCAAGTATTTGCTCGTCCATGTTTTATTTTTTGCAATGATATTGAATTTGTCTTCGTCGGGTTCAATGCTTTCCACCGTGGTATTAAAAAGGAATTCGACCTTTTGTGACAGGTATTCGTATTGTCTTTTTAATATGGCATAGTTTTCTTCGGTACCTAAATGCTTCACCGATGCCGCCAATAAATGAAGGTCGTTTTGCAAAGCCAATTTTTCCAGCTTCTTCGCCTCGGGAGAAGAAGTGGAGTACCTTTTTTCCGTTGCACCGAACTGCATGTTGATGGAGTCCACGTATTCAATGAGCTCCATAACCTTTTTGCTATCTAAATATTCGGCAAGCCATCCTCCGAATTGGGTGGTAAAGTTGAATTTTCCGTCGGAAAAAGCACCGGCACCACCGAACCCGTTCATGATGCTGCAGGATTTGCAGTGAATACATTTGTCGGTTTTGTTGTCAATAATGGGGCAAATTCTTTTTTCTATGGTGTAACCGCTGTCAATCATTAGTAATTTAATCCCCGGATTCAGTTTAACCAATTCAAAACCGGCCATAATACCGGCTGTTCCCGCTCCGATGATAATTACGTCAAAATCCGTATTTTTCATTTATATAAATCCCTCTTTATTTTGTCTTTTTGAACTGTTGATAAAAGTATAATCAGTACAAACAAATAGATTATATCATAGATGCGTGCGGGTTCAAGAGGATTTTAAAAGCGGGAAAAAGCCCTGTGTTCCCGAGCTAACTGTAAAGTGTACCCTTTGTCAAGGACAAAATGAGTTTTTGATTTCAATTCATAAATGAGTATTCAGTGGCTGTTGATTCACCTGTCCCGGACTTTGAGTACTACCATAC
>JAAYHZ010000081.1 GCA_012744235.1 Clostridiaceae bacterium | reverse complement strand
TAGATGACATCCTTCCTTAAGAATATTGGTTTATTTTTCATTAAATATATCTTAACAGGATGTCATCTTCTTTTCAATTATAGATGGTATTTTATTCCTCAATCCCTACAGTAACTTTACTCTATGACCTTTTTTGTCGAATTTTTGAATATCGCTTCATTCATTTTTGTATTTTTTATAATACGCAAAAATCGATAAATGTTATTCTTTAGCAAAACACGACACGGCTACCGTATACTATGCCGTGTCGTGAAGAATAAGTGTTATATTTAACCGCTTATGAAAGCATAATTTGAATGGCTTTGGCCAAGATACGGCTTGAGCGTATGCATTCTTCCAGAAGATTTCCTTCCGCCCCTATTTCCACCAATAAGGCACCGGTGCTGACGTGTTGGTTGTATCTGTACTTGCTTATGTAAACAGGGTCCGTAATACCGGGATACATGCTTTCCAATATGGTCGTAAGTCTAAGTGCCATTTGCAGATTCTGCTTCCAGTTTTCATGAGGCAGGCCGATTTCTCCCGTAGCCACAACAAAGGATATTTTCGCTACGGTTCCTTCCTTCGTTTCGTAGGGTAGCCTCATCTTAACATCGCTATCCAACGCATTTCTATGTACATCGATCACGATATCGGTGTTCGGGTTGCTTTCGATCAATCCGCTTATGGTTTTCAACGAGTTGGAATAGGCGTTGTTGAATACCGGGTAATCGTGAACCGTCGTATCGTGCAAAACGTTATAGCCGTATTTTTCTAAAGATAGGTAAAGCTCTCTTCCTACTCTGCAGATATTTTCCGAAGGATCGTCGCTTCTGGTATAAATCTCGCTGTTATAAATATCCGATACCCGGCTGACAAAGCTTTCGGTGGTATGGGTATGGTAAATTATTATCTTCGATTTGTTTTTATCAAAATAAAAGGGAAAGGGGTTTTCATACAGCTCCTGCACGATTTGATGAATGTTGTACCCGGTTTCGTTGATGAATTTGATGTTGTTGTAATCATAGGAAGGATCGACGGGCATCTCCACGGAAATACCTTCCGTATTCAGGTCCTTGTCCAAGGTTGTCTTGGTTCCGGAGGAGATTACTTCGTCCGACGGTATGACGATCTCGCCCGGTTCCCCGGTTTTCAGCTCCGTTTGCAAGTCCAATTCAATTTCTTCATCCAAAGCAGGATGATAGAGCATCATATCGCTATAGGGTATAAACAGCGGGTGTTCCGCAGCAAGAATGGAAATCGGCTTGTCGTCTTTACATCCGAATAAGCTTAAAACATACCGGATAGCGTCGTTTATAACCGAATCGCTTTGGTGTCCCGGTTTTGTGTAAGAGATCATGATAGGCAGTTCGTGAGAAACAATATCGTAGTGGACTTCGGTGTCGTTTTGAAAAAGCATACGGTTCAGCTCGGAGACCTTGTCCGTTACCAAATCGTTTGTTGTCAGCATTAGGATCAGTATTACGATTAAACCGGCTATACATATATTGTATCCTCGATCAAGCAGCGCTTCTTCCCTTATCTTCATATGACCTCCCTAAATCCGTAATGGTTTTTTAGCAAAATAAAAATGCATCCGTTATGTTAATGTATATGCATATAACGGATGCATTATCTATTTTCTTTATCATTTTTACGGTCAATTTAGCAGCTTAAAGGTATATCCTTTTTCCTTACATGCGGTAATAATGGAATCCAAAGCCTCCGCGTTGTCCTTCGACACGGCGTGGAGCAATAATACGGCACCGTTGTGGATATTGCTCATAACTTTTTCGTAAGCGTAGTTTGCGCCTCGGATTTTATCCGTGTACCAGTCATCGTAAGCAAAGCTCCAGAACACCGTCTTGTATCCCAACATATCCGTAATCATTAACGTTCTTTCGCTGTATTCCCCGGAGGGCGGTCGGAATAACCGGGTACGGAATCCGTATCTTTCTACCATCTTTTTATCAAGATTATACAATTCATCGTAGATCTTATCGTTATCGATATCGGGAAAACTCGGATGGGATACCGAATGATTTCCCACGATGTGTCCTTCGTTGACCATACGATCTACAAGGTCTTGATTCTTATCGAGGTAATATCCCGTAATGAAGAATACCGCTTTAACGTCATGCTTTTTTAAGGTATCCAAGATGGATGCCGTATACCCCATTTCGTATCCCTCATCGAATGTAAGGTACAGAACCTTTTCATCGGTCTCGCCGATGTAGATACCGTTGTAAGGGGCGATAATCCTCGCGATACCGGGATCGATTTGCGTCGGTTTGTTCTCGTTGTTCGGATAGTACCACCAAGAATACTTCTTATTCGATACGTCTCCTACCTTTTCCAAGATCGATCGATCCGCAAAATTCGGGTCTTCCGCTTGCTTCGATG
>JAAYHZ010000080.1 GCA_012744235.1 Clostridiaceae bacterium | reverse complement strand
GCAAAATCGCGGTACTGCTTGATGACGGTATACTCGGTAATCGCTTCCTTTCCCGTATCCGTGACTTCATGCTCCACGATGCTGTCGGTTTTTCTTCCGATAGGGTTTGTAATCCGACCGTAACGCTTGTCTAACGTTCCGGTCACCAAGGCCAAATAATCTTTTAAAAACTCTCCTTCTCGGCCTTGCAGCTGCAGGATATGCTGAATGTAGCTGTTTTTCGCAAAAAGAACGATGCCGGACGTATTTCGATCCAAACGGGAAACGGGACGTATGGTGTATTCTTCTCCTTTGTTTATTTGATGCATGCGGACCATATTGGCCAAGGTTCCGTTTTCTTCGTAGGTAACGGGATGAACCAAAACATCGGGAGGCTTGTCAACGGCAATCATCCATGGATCTTCGTACAATACGGAAAGAGGAGCATCAAAAGGAAGCAAGTCCGATTGACCGAAGGCGCATTGTAAAGATACGGACAATCGATCGCCTGTCACGAACTTATCCGATAAATACGGAACGCGGTCATTCAAGAGCAATCCGCCCTCTTCTTTTAACAGGCGTATCAATCCGCCGGACATGCGGAATTCTTTTTTAAGATAGTTTTTTACGGCAGTTCCTTGATCTTTTTCATCAATAATTCGTATTAAATCCATTGGATCCCTCTTCCGATACATATATATAAACAAAACAGCTGTCCGAAAACAGCTGTTTTTATATAAGAATTTTTCACTATGAAGAAAGTAAATTCCCGGTGACAATAATTATCTTGTGCTTCTGAAGAAGTTGAATCCGCCTAATTTTTCGGGATTTCCTTCATCGATCTTCAGCAATTCCTTGTAATTCAAAGCAGCCTTCTTGAATGCGTTAGCATGTTGTTCGATGATTTCTTTGTCATAGTGCTTGAACCAAGGAATCGAATAGGTCATGGAGCCGATCTTTTCGGAAACGGGGAGCACGTCCAATTCGCGAACGTCTCTGGAAGCGTTTGCGATTCTTGTCGGTTTTCCGTGTCCGTATACGTCTACGGTATGGAACAAGGGATGGGTATGAAGTGCCAAGTTACATCCCGGAGAAGTGGAGCATCCTTCGGCTCTGACTGCTTTACAGAAGGTGGTTACGGACAAGCCTTCAAGTTCGTCCGGTCTGTAGAGGCCGTGTGCAGCGTACCATCCGCCCATGGTGGATCCGGAATCCTTCGGAGGTCTGTGCGCCTTAATTCCGGGTACGCCTTCCAACAGATCCCAGAAGTAGTTCATAGCTTCTTGGATTTTCTTAATCTGTTCGTCATAGTATTTGATTTGAACCAAACCGACGGCAGAGCTCATTTGATGCATACGATATTTGTATCCGCCCAAAGGTAAGCCGGCACCTTCTTTTAAGTATTCGGTTTGGATTAAGTCGGGACGATATCTTTCGTAATGACCGAATGCAACCGCTCTTTCATAAATTTCGCGGTCGTCGGTGGTCAAGATTCCGCCTTCACCGATAGCAAAGGATTTACCTGTCATCAAGGAATAACCTGCAACATCACCGATGGTTCCGACTAATCTGCCTTTGTAAAGTGCGCCGTGGGCGTGGGAAACGTCTTCAACGACTTTGATGCCGTACTTCTTCGCGATGGCCATAATTCTGTCCATGTCTGCGGGATATCCCATGTAGTGAACGGCAACGATAGCCTTGGTCTTGTCCGATATCTTCTTTTCGATATCGTCAGGATCAATGCAGAGCGTATCGGGATCCACTTCGGCGAAAACAACCGTTGCTCCTAAAGAATAAGCTTGTAATCCGGAAGCCCAATAAGTGATGCTGGGCATAATGACTTCGTCGCCTACTCCGACTTTGCATCCGTATAAAGCGGCTTGCAAGGATGCGGTTCCGGAGCTGAATGCAAGTGCATATTTGCTGCCTACCCATTTTCTATACTCTTCTTCGAATTTAAGGGTAACATCCGTGCCGGACATGCTGCGATCCCTTAAAACCTTAAGAACAGCTTGTTCGTGCTCTTCTGTTATGATCGGCCAAGTAAATATGTCGCCGGGATCCTTTGTAACAGCTTTCGGCCCACCAAACAAAGCTAATTTTTCAGTCATTGATATTTACCTCCTGAATGAGTTGTTCACTTTTATTAAAAATATCGCTAAAAGTTAAGCAATAATTTACAAATACACCTTCTTACCGGTCTTTTCGGATTCATAAATCGCCAGAATGATTTCAACCGGTTTTTTACCTTCATATTGATTGACTTTCGGTTCTCTGTTGTTGATTAATGCATCCGCCATATCTTCGAACTGCAGTACATGCCCTTCTATGCCGAAAGCGGTGGGATCACTGGAAGAATTCATTCCTCTTTTCTTCTCTTCGATTTCGACCTTCGGTTCCCCCTTGATTTCCCACAGGGTAATCGTGTCTTCCGTGAGAACTATACTACCTTCCGTACCGTTAATTTCAAATCTTCTGGGAATGCCGGGATATACGGATGTTGCACCGGTAATGGTTCCGATTGCACCGTTTTCATACTCTACATCGGCAACCGCCGTATCTTCCACTTCAATTATTCTGGCAAGAGTTTTGGCAAGAGCATAAACACTCTTGATGGGACCCATTAAGAATTGTAACGTATCAATACCGTGAATTCCTTGATTCATAAGGGCACCGCCGCCATCCAGCTTCCATGTACCTCTCCATCCTCCGGTATCGTAATACTCTTGAGAACGGAAATATTTCATTGATACGTCCCCTAAGACTAATTTACCTAATTTCCCGGATTCGATGGCTTGTTTTGTCTTCAGAACGTTTTCCTTAAAACGCATTTGCGAAATGACTTGCATTTTTACATTGTTTTCGGCACAAGCCTTCAATATATCGTTAATTTGTTCGTGAGTTATAGCCATCGGTTTTTCAACGATAACGTGTTTTCCCGCTTTTGCCGCCTTTATCGCATCGATAGCATGGAAACCACTCGGAGTACAAATGGAAACGATTTCGATATCCTCCCTGCTTAGCAAGGCTTCCGTACTCTCTTCCGCCACGCAATGAAACTGTTCTGCAAATTTTTGAGCGGCTTCTTTACGAACATCCGTAACAGCCACTAAGTTGTATTTTCCGGTAGCAGCAGCAGCTTCGGCGTGCCATTTGGATATTGTACCGCAACCGATTATTCCATATCCAAATTTCTTATCTACCACTTCAATACCTCCACACTAATTTTACCTAATTAATTATATCATACTATAGTAATTTTAATAAAGTAACATTTAATAATTATTTTTTACCTCAATGTGACAAGAATCTTATTTCATGCCTATTTTCAAGCAATAGAACATATGTTTTTGTATTATTGTATTAAGATTCTGCAATTTTTAAAATATCGCGATTTGCAGACAGTCCGCTTTCCACACGAACCGTTTCGGCAATCCATGATATGACTTGGGTATTGGTAGGCTTTGTTACGAAAACTTGACGAAGCATCGAATGTTCGGAGCTCCAAGCGCGATCAATGGCGTTACGTATGGATCTTTCCACTCGGTCTCCGGTAGATTTGAATTTTTTAGCAAGACCGGGATAAATAATTTTCGTTACACGGTAGATGTAGTCGGTATTGTAAATGGCCATAAGAGCGGCTTCTCGAAGATAATGATACCCATTCAAATGGGAAGGTATTTGTATATTCAGAAGGAGTCTGACGATTTGACCGTGAATACGGTGCATGTTCATAGATTCCTTTTCGGCGATAGCTGACGGCACGGGACGATTTTCATTGGTTTCGCATCGGCTGATCAACCGGATTCTTTTTGCCAAAACTTCCAAATCGATAGGCTTGAGCATGTAGTAAGAAGCACCGATTTTAAAGCTTTCCTTGGCAATAAGAGGATCGTTGATGGATGATAAAACGATAAATTTTGTAGTCAGAGCGGGATCCGTAAAGCACTTTTCCATTATAGCCAAACCATCCAATACAGGCATAATGATGGCGACCAACGCAATATCGGGTTTCAGCTCTAATATTTTGTCATATGCCGTTTTCCCGTCATTTACACTTTCGATAATTCGGATATTGTCTTTTCCGTCCAAGTAGGTTGAAATCAACCGATTCAAATCGACTTGTGATTCTGCTACTAAAACTCGAATTTCACTACTTTCTCTCACAAGTATGGTCCCCCTGTGTTTGCACAATTCCATTTTGTCTAAGAACAAAGGTGCCTGTTAACATAATTCATAATATATTATTGTGAGCAAAAATACAATAAAAATTCACAATTATTATGTAAAATTTTAACCGATTAATAAATATAAAGAAATTTACACGAACAAACGAAAAGCCCATCGCTTGCTTTATGGCTTTCAATAGCGATGGGCTTTGGTAGGTATCTTGGTAATTAACCGGCTTTGCTAAGCTCAGCAAATTGAACGGTCGCAGAGCTTTTGTTGTTGTATTTTTCAATTTCATTGAGCATACACTCGATAAAGATTCCGTAGCCTTTTTTCGGATCGTTAACGAAAACATGGGTTACGGCACCTACAAGCATATCGTTTTGAATAATGGGGCTTCCCGACATTCCTTGAATAATACCGCCGGTTTGCTCCAAAAGCTTCGGATCGGTGATGGTCAGGACGATTCCTTTCGAACCCGACGTTATATTCTTCGAAACCTTAACGATTTCGATTTCATATTTCCCTATCGTATTGTCTTCTCCTTGGCAGAGAATGTAGGCTTTTCCGAGTTTGATTTTATTCTTGCTGCCCACCTTGTAAGGCGTATATTCGCTTAAATCCGTCTTGTTTTTATCGATGGTACCGTAGATTCCGAATTCATTGTTGATTTTAATATTGCCGATTTCTTTTTGCATATTAAACATCCCTTTGAATTCTCCCGGGGCTCCCGGCGCCCCTTTCCGTATTCCCATAATGTTGGAATTAAAAATCCTACCGGTGCCAACCGGCATCATAACACCGGTATCCGTATCGGAGATCCCGTGCCCTAATGCTCCGTACCATCCGGTTTCGCCGTCATAAAAGGTCAACGTCCCGATACCGGCCGAGGCATCTCGAACCCATAAGCCTAATTTGTATTCACCGTCGTCCTTGGATATGACCGGACGGACGCTCCAGGTTACCAATCGATCTCCTCGCTGGGCAAGAATAGATATTTCGTTGCCTTTCGAGTCTTGAACAATGGTCTTTAAGGCTTCTACGCTTTTTACATCGATATCGTTTACTTTACGAATAATGTCGCCTTTCACAATGGAATCATCCGTAAACAAAGAAACGCTTTTTCCTTCCGTATCGTTAACGGTGGATACGGCTAAAACCAATACTCCCCCGATATTTAAATGGACGCCGATGGATTTTCCGGACACCAAAACCTCTCGGTTATCCAAAACACGGACATTGGTGGTTTTTATCGGCAAAATCCCGAACAAATCGAAACGTATCTCGGTCTCTCCTGCGGATGTAGGCTGCACCGACGTATTGCCGGAATTAAAAACGCTTTTCAAGTCGCTTTCATGCTCCAGAATCCGAATGATTCCGTTTTCCTTCATATTAATTTTTAAGAATCCCGGCTTAAAAAACGATTCCTGTGAAAATCCGTTATGGATTAATAAAATTTCATTAGGAACCAATAAAATATTAAGACCGACGAATAATAATTCGAAAATCAATAAAAATAATAATAAAAATTTTATACTATTGTTTGTCTTTCTGCGTACTCCATGATGAATCATATACTTCCTCCGGTTACCTCGTAATTGTCTCGCTTACTTATAAGGTAACCGTTCGAAGATATGATTATACTAACAATTAATGTTCCCGGACTTATATTCAACCGCTTTTTCCAACATATCATGAGCATGAGCCAAACCGGATTCCGTGACAATATTTCCGTCCAGCATAGCGGCAAGCTGTTCGGCACATTTTTCGCCGAAAATTTCTTCAATGAAGGTATAGCTATTTCCGCCAATGCTTTCTTTTTTTATAACGAAATGGCTGTCGGCCATGCATGCAATTTGCGGCATATGGGTAACACAAATGACTTGGCAATTCTTCGAAATTTCATATATTTTCCTGCCGGTTTGCAGCGCAGCTTCACCGCTTATACCGGCGTCGATCTCATCAAAAATCATGACGGGAATTTTGTTGTAATCGGACAAAAGGGTTTTCAAAGCCAACATCATTCGGGACAATTCGCCGCCGGATGCGATTTTCGCCAACGGCTTCAAAGGCTCTCCGGGATTCGGCGAAATGAGGAATTCCACCTCGTCCAATCCGTATTCCGTAAAATCCGTGTCGGCTACATCTTGAAATTCGGGAAAATCAATCGATTCTTGGAATACCGTCTTTTTCATTTCCATATCGTCCAATTCTTTGGCGATTTTCTCTTCCAACACGGACGCAATTTCTCTTCTTAAATTACTGATTTGTTTCGCTTGATCGTATAGCTCTTCTTTTTGCTTACGAATTTTATTCCTTAACTCTTCTATGATTTCTCCGCTGTTTTTCAGAAGCTCCAGTTCCTTTTTCGCTTCTTTTCCGTACTCCAGAATTTTCGGAATGGAATCGCCGTATTTCTTTTTGAGAAGCTTTATCG
>JAAYHZ010000079.1 GCA_012744235.1 Clostridiaceae bacterium | reverse complement strand
GGTCAAGTGGTTAAGACATCGCCCTTTCACGGCGGTAACAGGGGTTCGAATCCCCTATGGGTCACCAACGGGCGCTTAGCTCAGCCGGGAGAGCACCTGCCTTACAAGCAGGGGGTCATAGGTTCGATCCCTGTAGCGCCCACCAAAACTGTATTCGGAATGAATACGGTTTTTTCTTTTTTTTGCAATAATCGATATAAGGAGACGACAATGTATCCTCTGGTTTTCAATGACGTATTCAAAGACTACATTTGGGGCGGGAGAAACTTGGAACGGTGGGGGAAAAAGCTGCCCGACGGAATTACGGCGGAGAGCTGGGAAATTTCTTGTCATCCGGACGGGCCCAGCGTTGTAAATAACGGCGAATACAAAGGCGTGAAGCTTGCGGATTTGGTCTTTCGATTCCCGGTAGAAATGATGGGTTCGAAAATGGCGAACCGTTATATCGATTTTCCCTTATTGGTAAAATTAATCGATGCGCAAGAAAAATTATCGGTTCAAGTTCATCCGGACGACGCTTATGCACGGCTTCATGAAAACGATAACGGAAAAAACGAGATGTGGTACATTTTATGGGCGGCACGGGATGCGCAGCTCATATTGGATGTGAAGGAGAATACGAACAAAGAGCGTTTTTTGGAATGTCTTGCCCGAGGAAATGTCGAAGAGATTCTTCGAACCGTGCATGTAAAAGAAGGAGATGTGATTTACATACCTTCGGGATTGGTACATGCGATCGGCTCCGGAATCGTTTTGATTGAGATACAGCAAAATTCCAATGCCACCTATCGGTTATACGATTACAACCGAAAAGGAAAGGACGGGAAACCCCGACCCTTGCATATCGACAAAGCATTGGACGTAATTGATTTTCAAAATGCCGGAAGGCGACGTATATTTCGCGGTTTGACCATACCGGGTCCCGGCCTTACGCGAAAAATTTTATCGGCGTCTGCATACTTTTCGGCGGAAGATTGGTATCTTCAAACTCATACCGTTATCGAAACCAAAAAAGAACGGTTTTATTTATTTACTTGCCTGGAGGGAGAAGCCCTCGTGAAATGGGAAGAAGTATGTGTTCCCGTGAGAAAAGGAATGTCTTTTATGATACCGGCACTATGCGACCGCACCGTGATCGAAGCAAATAAAGGAGGATGCCGTCTGATTATTTCTACGGTTCCGGATATCGAGAATGAAATAATCCGGCCTCTTCTTGATGCGGGATACGATGAAAACGTCATTTTGAACGAAATTCCGGGAATTCGACTTTAAACGACTAAAAAATCAATTGAAAAAAATATATTTGATTTCACGATATGATTATGGTAATATCATGTGTGTCGTTCCTTGCTCTACATTCGAATTGTAGGGCCGTTTAGTCCGGGAGGAGGTGATATCAGTGTTGAGAAGCTACGAAACTATATTTATCGTTAGCATGGAATTGGATGAAGAAAAGCGTAATGCAACTGTAGCCAGAATTAAGGAAATTATCGAGAAGGATGCTCAGTTGGAAAGCTTTGACGAGTGGGGAACAAGAAAACTCGCTTATCCGATCAATTATCAAAAAGAAGGGTATTATGTATTGGTAAAGTTTAAGGCCGATCCTGCGTTTATCGAGGAGTTGGAAAGAAACTATAGAATTACCGATGATATACTCAAGAGTATCGTGATAAAAAAAGATGAGTAAGGTGGAATCATAATGAATAAGGCAATATTAATGGGACGACTGACAAAGGATCCGGATCTTCGCTATGCCGCAACAAGTTCTACGGCATGGACTTCGTTTACGTTAGCCGTGAACCGAAGATTCGCTAAACCGGGAGAAGAAAGACAAGCCGACTTTATTAACATTGTTGCTTTCGGAAAAACCGCTGAGTTTTGTTCAAAATATTTTAAAAAAGGCCAGCAAGTTGCCGTTATCGGCAGAATCCAAACCCGTTCATGGGATGACCAAGACGGAAAGAAAAGATATGCAACGGATATTGTAGCCGAAGAAGTATACTTTGCGGACAGCAAACGTACAAGCTTCGACAGCGGCGATGCGGGTGAAAGATTTGAGCAGACTCCTTTTCCGAAGCAAGATTCGGACACCATGCTTGATGACGACTTTTTCAGTGATGACGACGACAATGACGTACCGTTTTAATGTACCCGTATAACAACATTCGGATTTGAAAGGAGGTAGGGTATACAGTGGATAGCAAAAAACAAGCTCGGAGCGAAAACCCCGCTGCACGCTACAAACGTCCTCGAAAGAAGGTATGCAACTTTTGTGTAGACAAATTGGAAATTGATTATAAAGACGTAAATCGTTTATCGAAATATATTTCCGAAAGAGGTAAAATTCTTCCCAGAAGAATGAGCGGAGTATGCGCGAAGCATCAAAGAGAGCTCACAAGAGAAATTAAAAGAGCAAGACAAATTGCGCTTTTACCTTTCTCGAAAGACTAAGAATAAAAGAAACATGAGGCATATCGCAAAAGATGATGCCTCTTTTTTATGCCTTTTTATTTCATATTCACCGAACCGGAATATTTCTCAAACAGTATGGGAAATAATGGAATTCAGTTATAATGGGGTTAAGGATCTTACCTGATCCGTGTCGAAAAAGGAAGGTGGATGTGATGTCGATTTCGTCAAGACAGAGTCTTGATATTATGTATAAGATGAACGAAGTGGATGTATTGAAAACGAAAATATTAGCTTCCATAGCCAATCTTTACGACAATATGACCCCGGGAAATTCGGATCCCGACGAATTGGCCGATGCGTTAGGCGATGTGGTATTATATACATTCCTATTGGGAAAGAAAACCGGGTTTGACTTTGATCGGGTGCGAGAAGAAGCCTGTCATAAAATAAGGCTGTTGTTAATCAGCGATTATACGGACGTTTCGAACGACGATTTGTGTTTGTTAGCTCAATATCTAGGCGCATAAAGGATTTGTGCCATAAAATCTCCTCATAATAAGTTTGCGGTAAAGGGTACAGTTTTTCGACTGTACCTTTTGCTTTGCTCTGGATTCAAGCGTCCTCCTTCCGGCGGGAACCGTGACCTTTTCACGGTCAATCATAGAGTAAAGTTACTGTAGGGATTGAGGAATAAAATACCAGCTATAATTGAAAAGAAGATGACATCCTGTTAAGATATATTTAATAAACCTAAAACAAATATTCTTAAGAAAGGATGTCAT
>JAAYHZ010000078.1 GCA_012744235.1 Clostridiaceae bacterium | reverse complement strand
GTAGTATAATGATAAAATAATAATGTATCGATCCGGTAAATCCCGATTAGGAGAAGATGAAATGGACAACGAAAGATTGGAAAAGCAGATTCAATTTATTGAAGAGATTGATAAATTGAAAAACATATACAGGCAAAATCGCGTCATACATGAAAACCGTAATGAAAACGATGCCGAACATTCTTGGCACTTGGCAGTGATGGCCATGTTTTTGTCCGAATATGCAAAAGGCGAAAAGTTGGACATCTCGAAGGTGATGAAAATGGTGTTGGTTCATGATATTGTTGAAATCGATGCCGGAGATACATTCTGCTACGATGAAAAAGGGTATACGGATAAAGCGGAACGGGAACGGAAGGCGGCGGAACGTATTTTCAACATCTTACCGGAGGACCAAGCTAAAACATTATGGGAACTGTGGAGAGAGTTCGAGGAGATGAAGACAAAAGAAGCGAAATTCGCCGCTTGTTTGGACCGTTTCCAACCGTTTTTGTTAAATCGAAAAACCGACGGTCATACTTGGAAAAAAGACGGTGTCAATTTGGAAAAGGTACTGAAAAGAAACGAGCCTCTAAAGGAAGAAATGCCTGCCCTTTGGGAATATGTCTTAAAGAAGGCGAAAGAATCGGTAGAGCAAGGCATATTAAGACCGTAAAATACGGGCTTTTTGCCCGAAAAAAATGAATAGAATAAGGGGGAGCGAATAAACGATGACATTGGTAATTATTACGGCTATCGGAGTAGGCGGTGCTACCGTCATAGGAGCGGTCATCGGTACACTGTTCAAGAAGATTCCTCATAAATACAACGACGGTATATTAGGGCTCGCCGCAGGTGTAATGTTGGCAGCCGCGGTATTCGGATTGATACAGCCGTCGTTGGAGTCCGGAGGGAAGCACGTAGTATGGGTGACTGTTGCCGGTATTTTGGCGGGAGCGTTCTTTCTAAATGCCGCCGACCGCTTTATTCCTCACATGCACAGCATGGTGGGCGTGGATAAAGAAAAGCATGCGGGAGACGTAAAAGCTTTAAACCGAACCTTGCTTTTTGTATTGGCGATCGGCATCCACAACTTTCCGGAAGGATTGGCCGCCGGTGTTAGCTTCGGATCCGAAGACATATCCAATGCCATTACCGTTGCCACGGGGATTGCGCTGCAAAACATCCCGGAAGGTATGATTATTATTTCGCCCTTAATGACCGCCGGACTCAGCAGACGGAAAGCTTTCGGCATTGCCGCTTTAACGGGATTAGCGGAGGTCATCGGCACCATGATCGGTTATTGGGCGGTTTCCATTACTTCCGTTATTTTGCCTTTTGCACTGGCCTTTGCGGGAGGTACGATGCTGTATGTCATTAGCGACGAAATGATTCCGGAAACCCATAACCACGGTCATGAACGTTTGGCGACATACTCCATTTTAATCGGTTTTGCAATTATGATGCTCCTCGACTTCTATATTTCAGTTTAATCGAAGGGTTTTGTAGGGATACCAAAGACAGGGCAGGGATTTTCTTTTGATTCTTTCGAGAATCAGATGAAAGCCGTAACCGATAAAAACCCCTGTTCCGAAGCCCTTGTGAAGAAGATAAGAAACGGATGAGGTAGTAAGTAGGAAAAACAAGGAATGAAGATAATGCCGAGTCCGGTAGATTTTCATGACGGGAAACAACGAATCGGGGCTTCCGATGATATCGGTATTCGGAAAAAGGGACCCGAAAAAAACACCGAATACGGTTCCTGTAAAATCGGGGAAACGAATACCCATGACGACTCTTAAAAACAGGAGCAGCAGCAAACCGTACGTCCCGTGCATGACGCCGCTCAAAAGAAATCACCTTCCTTTCACCGCATATGTTTTCCAACCGGCATTTTTTTATCCTATTCCTGTAGAGTTAAAAAACCGGCTTCGCGTTTTTCGCAAAAGCCGGTTTTTTAATTGATTGACTATAGGGAAATTTCCTTTCCTGTTTTTGCGGATTCGTATATGGCGTTGATGATTTCTACGGAACGACGTCCTTCGGCACCTTCAATCACGGGAGGACGATCTTCCAGAACCGCATCAATCATATCTTGTATTTGAACGTGGGTGGTATCCCTGTTGATAACCGAAGGATCGGAAGCAACGGCAAATTCGATGTCTTTGTTGGGACCGTAAATTTTCATTATGTTGTCCAATTCTTCTTGGGTAGCGCCCTTGTACGAAATCTCCATGATGTCGTTGTTTTTCATGCAGATTCCGCCGTTGACGCCGTGAATGTCCAACGTGGTTCCGAAACCGGGATATGTAGCCGTCGAAGTGATAATGATTCCTTTCGCTCCGTTTTTCATTTTCAATACGGCAGCGGTAATATCTTCGGCTTCGATATTATGGGCTACCACATCGGTATATGCAAAAACGGATTTTACGGGTCCCATCATCCATTGGAACAAATCGACGGTATGGATTCCTTGGTTCATAAGAGAACCGCCGCCGTCCATTGCCCATGTACCACGCCATCCGCCGTTTGCGTCATAGTAACCTTGGGTTCGATACCATTTTACTTGAACGACTCCCAGTATTAAGTCTCCTAAAACGCCTTCGTCGATTAATTGCTTCGCCTTACGATTAGCCGGAGCGAATCTGTTTTGGAAAATTAAGCCGAGCTTTAAGCCTTTGTCGGCAAAAGCCTTCACCGTAGCATCGATTTTATCCAAGGTTATATCAAAAGGTTTTTCCAGCATGGCATGTTTTCCGGCTTCCGCAACCTTCATGGCCAATTCGGCATGGGTACCGCTGGGGGTACATATACTGACGATATCGATGTCGTCTCTTTTTAGCATTTCATCAATATCCGTATAGGTATCCGCTTCGTACTTGCCTTCAAGCTTTTTAAAGGTTTCCGGATTGATGTCACAAACCGCAAGCAGATCGCAATTTTTTGAATTGCTCGCACACCTTACATGATCCATTCCTCGGCCTAATCCCACAACGGCATAACCGACATTTCCGCTTTTTGTTTTGGTCTTCATTCCATTCGCCCGGTTTTTGCAGATTTTGTGATAAATCGACTTTACAAAACCGGACTCTTCACCGCCTTTCTTAATTAGTAAATGACTGATTTATTTCAATTTATTTGGACCAAGGT
>JAAYHZ010000077.1 GCA_012744235.1 Clostridiaceae bacterium | reverse complement strand
CGCTTATAGTAATATTAAATTGAGTCATTGCTCATCCCTCCTCGGGTTTGTTTTTTAGTAATTTATATTCTAACCGAGGCATGAGCTTTGGCTCAACTTCTTTTTACACCATTATATAGACTTAATCGAAAAAAGCTTTTTAAAGATAAGTCAAAATGGCAAATATAGTTAAGGAAGTTGCTAAAGATATCAAATAAAAGAAAATTATTAAATGCTAGTATAGGCGTAAAGGATTTTTATCTTTACAGGAGGGAGATTCAGATGAAACGGTCAAAGGTTCTTGCTATCGCTAGTATTATTTTCTTTATCTTTTCCTTTGCTGCTTGTTCGCAATCCCAAGAGCAACCGGAAGTAACGACAACTACTAGTGCACAAGTGACAACGCAAGCGGTTACAACCACAAAACAGCAAACATCCGCAACTGTTACCACTGCCGCAACAACGACACAGAAGGTCGAAGAAAACCCCTTCGCCGAATTCTACGAAATCAGTTGGCTGTACGGAATGTGTGCCGACTATGTGGAAGGTGCTTGGGATGAGTTGCTTCTTGAGGAAAGATACAATATCGACTTAAAGATTTGGAATATCAACCACACGGATACGGAAGGCTTATCCATGATGATTGCCGCCGGCGAAATTCCGGACGTAGGCCTTCTATCCAACTCGCCCTTAACCCCGGCCCAGCTGTATGACGAAGGCTTTACTCGTTCGGTGCCTTTGTCCATGATCCAACATTATTTTCCCCATTATTACGAGAAAATGCTGCAAAACCAGCCCACAAGCTTCCAATACAACAGAATAAAGGACACGGACGAATATTACGGACTGTCCGCCATTAACGTAACTTATCTGCGTTCATACAACGTTCCCCTGATGCGCTTGGATTGGCTGGAAAACGTAGGCTACGAAATACCGGAAGAAGAGCTGACGAAAATAACGATGACCGATGAAAGGTACGGAAAATTCGACGGACAATTATATATAACCAATTATTTGTTCGAGCACGAAGAAATGAACGATATTTTCAGGGCATTTACCGAAGATGACCCGGACGGAAACGGTGAAGACGATACATACGCCGCCGTCGCTTTCGCCCACTCTTCAAGAAACCATTGGTGGGACTTGTACTGGGGACAATTCGGAATCATCGGCTCCGATTTGAACTGGTTGTACTTAGACGATGCCTCCGGCAACGTGGTTCCCTTTTACGCATACACCGGCTGGAGAGACTATATGATTTGGGCTAGCAATATGTATGAAAAGGGCTACATGAGAACTCTGGGCGAAGGGAACTGGCGTGATGTGATGGCTACCACATGGATGACGGGTAAGGTAGGCTACTTTAATGCCGACAGGCAGGTTATCGCAAGGCCGGATTTGCCCGAAACATCGGATAAGCAGCCGCCGCAAAGCATATGGCTGAACACGGACCCGACGGCTACCTTTGTTATTTTCCCGTGCTTAAAAGGCCCCGGTGAAAATTACGGTACGAGAAGATACGAGATGACGGCAATGAGCGAAGCGAAGAACAGAGTATACACATTTGCCGCCACGGTTTCGGACGGAAAATTGGCTCGGGTATTCACCATGTGGAACGATATCAGCAGCGATCCTTACGGTGAATTCAGCGAAAAGATCCTCAACGGAATCGAAAAGATTCACTACACATGGTCCGGCGAGCCCTATAACAGCTCCAGAATGGTAACGGAAGCTACAAAGATACCTCCTCAGTACAGAAAAGGCGGCTTCTGGGGCGGCAACTTTATCGGAGAGGAAAACTTCTTCGTATATGAAGCCCACCGGCAAATATTGATATTCCAATATGAAAACATGTGGGTGGACAAGTACATGGTGGAACCGTACAAATATATTGCTCCTCTCGATATGGGACAAGAATTGTACGATGCGTACATGAAGGATTATAACGAGCTGAACAATGAAATCATGACGGTGGTCAACAACTTTGCAAACCGTGTATGGAGAGGACAAGTAGGCGATATCTACACCGAGTGGGAGCAGTACTTAACCCAGCTGTACAGTGCGGGACTGCAGACCATGGTGGATAAGTATTACAACAACGACGCTTTCCAAAAGTATGAAGTACCCGACTTCAAAACAATCGTAAGCAATTTCCAATACTTTAAGAACAAATAACGTATAACAAATATGACACAAGTTATGAAGAAAACAGGTTGTACCTGTTTTCTTCATAACACACTTAAATTTTGCATCGTTTCGGAAATTCTTTACACCATTGTAATAAAAAATGAAAGACTTTCGTTTTTTCTACACCTTTCTTCTTGTCATATTGATTCGGTAGCAAAGGAGATCAATATGAAAATAAAAAATTTTAGATTATTAAGAGGTTTATTAAGTATATCCATGATTTTGTTTTTATCATCGGCCTGCCAAAGTACCGGTACAGGGAATGAACCGGAAGCTCCCCCGTCTACAACAGAGGTCACGACATCGGAAGTAATGACGAAAAAAGACGAAGCCGTATCCTTCGAGACCGCAGAGGAAACCGACAGCGAAACGGTTGAAGAAACGGGATATTAAGACAACATCGAAGTCGTGAATATCGAAAAGATCGGCTCGCCTATCAGCAACATGCAGATATCGGCATGCTGCATCGGTACGAATGAAGACGAAGCTCATATCTTTTACGGAATTTCGGAAGGAACTCTTTTTGCATACAACCTGGATACGAACCGGCTTTTGGATGTCGTAAATGTAGCAAGCTCAAACGCCTTGGATATGGGACCGGACGGAGTGATCAATATCGCTAGCGGGAAAGGTTTTTATCGATATGATCCCGCAAAAAAAGAGCTGAAAAGCTACGGCTCCCTGTCACCGGAAACGGCGGTTATGCATAAGGGGTGCTTTGATTCGGAGGGAAATTACTACTTCGGCACCTATCCCAATGCCGCATTGTTTAAATACGATATAAAATCGGACATGTTGGTCAAAATCGGAACGAATATGGTGTCCGGCAATTACATAAAATCCATGGCCTCCTGCGGCGATTCTATCTTTATGGGATCTTTAGGCTCAACGGACAAACCTGCAGAAATTAAGGTCTATCATGCAAAGACCGGTATCGTAAGCGATGTGCCCAATCCCGTTTGGAAGGAAAGAGGCATCGTGGAAGACGAGGTCAAGCAATACTATTCCATGACCGGCGTAGGAAGGTATCTTTTTGCCAGGTTCTCTTGCTACACGGTCGATATTTCCTATGTTTTAGGTGTTTACGATACGGAGACCGGCCGGTGGACGGATTTTATTCTCGGAACACAGCATCTCCACTCGACGGATCTCGATGACGAGGGCTTATCCTATTTTCGAGCGGAAGGAAAATACGGCGAAAGGACCTTTATATCATACAACCCCGAAACAAAGGAAAGAAATGACTTCGACGGCTTAGGCTCGTACAACGGAGCATTTATCAGCCCGGTTACGGTTACTTTAAAGGATCAAAAGACCTATCCGGGCAAAACGGTGATTTTCGGTGCAGGAGATCAAGGAATCGCTTTATTCAATCTTCAAAATCAAAGCATGCAGTTTATAAAAGACCCGCTTCCCCATGATTCTTTCCCTATAAGAACCATTAAAGGGGGCTACAATGACGATATTATCGTAAGCTCCATGGCAAGCACCAAGGTCGTGATATATGACGTAAAGAACAAGGCTCCGAGGCTGGAGCTTCCCTTAAGTCAAATGGAGGGAATCAATGTTTTTGACGGCAAATACTACTTGGGCGCTTACGGCAGCGAGGCGGCTTTGCTGGAGGTCGACCCGAAGACAGGGGAAATAACCCGGCTTGCCGATATGGCGGGTCACAACCAGAATCGAGCTTTTGTCGTAGAAGACGGCGGGGACTATATTCTCTGGGGCTCGATACCGAATTACGGATATCGAGGAGGAGGAATCGGTCTTTACCATAAAAGGCTCGGCTTAAAAATCGTACACTCAAACGTGATTGCCGATCAATCCGTTGTAGGCTTAGCGTATAAAGACGGCATCATATACGGATCTACCACCATGTTCTGCGGCTTGGGAATAGAACCTGTGGTAGATATCGCAAAGGTCTTTACCATGGATCGTAAAGGTAACGTTTTAAATCAAAAGGATATTCGACTGAAGTCCGATCCGAACGACCAGTACTTTGCAGGCGGCATGACTTTTAATAAAGAAGGCAGACTTTTTGTCGCCTGTCCGCAAACGCTTATTGAATTGGATCCTTTGACTTTGGAGATTAAAAATGAAATGAGAATAGGAGAAACGGTGATTCCCGCTTCTATTTTCCGATGGCAGCCCTTTGCCTTGGAATGGGATGACAACGGCCTTTTATACACCAACATAGGAGGTGTCATCAGTGTTGTGGACGTGGATGCATGGAAGCATAAGCAATTGGCACCGATTAATACGGCTATGGTGACTTTAGGATCCGACGGAAATCTATACTTTATGTCCGATTCGAATATGATGATAAGCCGTATTCGTTTATCAAGATAGGAAGAACCATACTAGCATAATATTGCAAGAAAGTGAGGGCACCATGAAGAATCGAATACTCATTGTAAGTAAGGCGAATGATTCGAACGATTTATTGGAAGTCATGAAGGCAAACGGTATCGGCTTTGATATTTTACATCCCGACAGCGTACACGAGCATAATTTGGATAAGTATGAGGGGATTATGCTTCTTGGCGGAAGCAGTGAAGAGCCTTTAGAAATTTTCCCGAAAGACCGACTCGTCATTCATGAACAAATTAAAAAGGGGAAAAAGGTCTTTGCGGAATACTGCAGGGGAATCCATAATGTTTGTTTTACGGATAGCGTGTCCACACGCTACGAAAGACCGGTAGCCTTCATGGACTATCCCGAGGCGGGCTTGGAAAAAGGAGATATATTGGACGAGCAGTGCAATAACCGTTTAAAGGTATTCCTGCTAGCAAGCAAAGGCACGCCTATTCTTCAGTATATAAACAACCCCCGTGGATTTTATAAAACCGACATGGACTTAGAAAAAGCCCGTTCAAAAGCCTACTATGCCTTGTGGTTCGAACACGACTCGTTATTGGTCTGCTCTTTTCGCTTGGTAAACTTCATCAAAGCGAAATTTGCACCTCGCAATAAGTGGAAGAAGCTGATTCAATTCATTTTGAAGTGGGTGACCGGTCAAGAAATCGATATGAATGTAGCGGATCCGCTGTATGAAAAAGTTTATCGATTCGATGAGAATACGGAGCCTTTTAATGAAAAGTGTTTGGATGCGGTAAACAGAGTTTTTGAGTGGTTTGAAATCAACGAAATGTACGATAAAAGATACGACCGCTACAACAGCGTAAAAGAAGGCTTAGGTCCTGCCGTCTATGCCGACGGTACCCATAAAAGAGAAGAAACCGTTCGATCGGATAATACCGGCGAATTGTCTTTTGCGTGGTTTATGCGGTATATGATGACAAAAAACAAAGAGTGCTTAAAGGTATCCGATTCTTTGTCGGATTTCTTATTGGATCTGCAGGTCAGAGAAGAAGGTCCCTACTACGGCATGATAAGAAACGGAACCTTCGCTTGGTGGAATGTCTGCTACCAAGACGACAGCGCCCGAAGCTTTTTGCTGCCGAAATTGTTTGAAATGCTGTACACGGGAGAAATGAAATACGAAAGACCGGTAAGAGATTGTCTTGACTTTCTAATTCGCACCACAGGAAAAGACGGGCTGAGGGTACCTTGTACTTATTTAATCTCCCCGGATTCTACCGAAACCTTTGGTAAACCTTATCGGATGCATCCCCCCCGGGAAGACGGAGTCATTCGCTATACCTTAGACGGAGAAGTGATAAGAGACATAGCCATATTCCCGAAAGTAGACGGCTCCACTCCTTCCGGCCATTATAACGGATGGTATTTGGCGTCTTTGTTTTTAGCATATAAGGTCTTAGGCGATGAAAAATATTTGGAGACGGCTAAAAAAGGAATGAGCCGCATCATGGCCGTTTATCCTTTCACGTCCAGAGAGCATTCCGAAACGCAGGAGCTTTGTCGATTAATTCTCCCGAGCGCCATGCAGTATTTTGCAACCGGAAGCGAAGAAGACAAGGCATTTTTGTATCGAGTAACAAAAGATTTGCAACGATTCAAGCATGAAAGCGGCGCTTACCTCGAGTGGGATACCGGGTATACCGCCAGAAGGTCGGGAACCGTAGGAGACGAATGCAGTCTTCTTAGCAAAAACGGAGATCCCGTAATAGATCATTTGTATTCTTTGAATTGGCTTCCGGTCAGCTTTATCCAAAGCTATTTCGTAACCAAAGACCCGTACTTTTACACGCTTTGGGAGGATATCACCCGGTATTTTCTAAAAGTCCAGCTTCGAAGCGAGGATAAGGTTATAGACGGTGTTTGGACAAGGGCTTTTGATATCAATCACAAGGAAGTTTACGGAGTGCCGAATGACATCGGCTGGGCTCCGTGGTCGGTGGAAACCGGCTGGACCTTAGGAGAAATTATCATCGGCATCCAACAAGGGCTGATGGCAGAAGAGTTGATTGAAAAATATAAATAATGAAGACCTATAATTATTCCTAAAACATAAGGCAGTGCACGATTTCAGCACTGCCTTATGTCGGTTGGATAAAGTCCGGTTGTCATTTACGTATTTTTATCGATGAACACACCCTCGGCGGAGCCGTATTGCTTCATGTATCCTTTGTTCCCTTTTTTGATTTCATTCAACCTTTTAATGTCTTTTTTATGTCGCTCCATATGCGTTTGCAAAAGGTCCATGTTTTCTTTTTCAAGCTTATCCGTTTCCATAAAGATGTTCTTTATACGGCTTATACTTTTCTGAGACTCCGCAAGCATCGAAACATCCGTTGTTTTCAATTTTTCATCCAGTTCGTCGATTTCACTTATCAGCGTCTCTCTTTCTTCCAACAAAGATTCAATTTTATCCATTTCAAACTCATCGCCCGATAGTATATCGTTAATCTCGTCGGAAATCTCGAATATCTTTCTTGCCAATAGACATTTTTCTTCCAGAATTTGAACAGGAGGCAGGAGGGATTCATTCATTAATTCGAATCCCTCCTGTGGATTATTATGGCTTCCGCCCAAGCTTCTCGCAATTCGGTGATTAAGTCTAAGGCATCGTCCAATTCTTTGGTCGTGTTATGGATGTTTGCATGCACCAACAGGCGGCATACGAATTCATAAAGACGCATCAGGTTAAAGGATATCTCATAGCTCATGTCCAATGTAGACATCAGTTCGGTAATAATGTCTTGGGCTTTTTGCAGTGCCGAGTTTTTCTTCTCGATATCTTTTTCTTCGATATACTTTTTAGCGATTCGTATTTGCTTTAAGCATTCGTCATACAGCATCAATGTTAGGTTTTCGGAGGATGCCGTTAAAATGGACGTTTGCTTGTATTGCATATAGGGGTTATTTACCATTTGTTAGCTCCCTTCCAATCAATACATCCCCAGTTGTTGGGCAAGCCACATGCTTTGGCTGTTCATTTTCGCCAGTGCGGATTCCATGGCTGCGAATTTTTTATAGTATTTTTCGCCCTTCAGATACATTTTATATTCCAGCTCTTTAATGTGATCTTTGTATTCATTGATCTTTTGACTCAAAGCATCGAAATCCACTTTTCCGTTGTAATCGGTAAAGGATGATAATAGTCGAGGTATGAAGCCGGATTCTTTATACTTAACCGATTTGTCTTCGGAGCTCGAGTTTTGTGTAAACAGCTTCATCACGTTGTCCCCGTTTTCTTTCAAGGCATTTCTCAGCTTTTGCTCGTCAATAACCAACTTCCCCCTATCATTATATGCCCCCGTCGTTATACCGATATCGGCTAAGCTTAAGTTCAAGCCCTCAATTTTTTGATAGACGCTTGCTCTTAATTCGTTTAAAAGAGTCGATATACCGATATCGTTTCGAAGCAGTCCTTTTTTCGCTTGCTCCTCCCATTTTGCTATATCCTCTTCCTTCATTTCTTTCTTTTGCGCTTCCGTCAGAGGAGTATAGTTGTAGTTCTTTTCTTCATAGATCCGATTGTTTAAATTTTCGACCAATTCGTTGTAGGCGTTAATAAAATCCTTGATTTTATTAACCGGCGTATCGATATTTTGCGATACGCTGAACGAAATCGGTTTATCCGTTGTCCCCCTCAGGTTGTACTCAATACCGTCTATGACAAAGGTATTGCTGCTTCGAATCACTTTATAATTGTTAATCGTAATTTCGGCATCTTCTCCGACGAAGATTCCTTCGTCAATTCCTAAAGCGGAATCATCTCCTACGGCATTCCCCAAGATGTTTTCAACTTGAAGTGTTGCCGAAGATCCGGTAGCCTTTGTCGATAAGGTCAATTTATCGGAAAGACTGCTGTAATAAACGGTAACGTTGGCTTCGCTGCCGTTGATATCGTTTATCAGCTTTTGAAGAGTATCGTTTTCATCAAACTCGAAAACGACGTCATTGATGGAAAATGAAATTTTCCCGTTTACAAATTCCAAGGATCTTGCCAAAGGCAAATCTTTTAAAGCGACGGATGTATTCAGTCCTTGCCCGCCGGATATTTTATCCGCTCCCGTTGCCGTTGCGCCTTTCGCTAATCGCGTAATTTCGTTTATGACATAGTTTCCCGTAATGGCACCGGAATTCGCGGTTATCTTCACGTTCGCATTGGATTCCATCTCCACGTCATATGATTTATAAGCCGAAGAAGTATACATATTGGTTTCCGGACTCAAAACACTCATATACTTGTTTCGGAATACCCGGATCATATTGTTGACTTCTCTTAAGCTATCGTTTTTCCATTCAACCAAAGTCTTGCTTTTGTACACCTTATCGATCTTCAGTTGTTCAATCTGCAACAAGCTGTTAACAAGGCTGTCGGTATCCATACCGGAAACCATTCCGGAGATTCTTGTTGAGCTTGATATTCCTGTTAAGTAATTGCCATATGACGCCATCGGTTTCCTCCTGCTTAAAACATCCTAAGTTTCAAAGTATTCTTTTTAACAACGCTTTTTATAAGTTTGATTCTACTGCAAAAAGCTCATTCTTACACTCGTAAAATTACACTAATGACATAATAAAATCCAATTTATGGTATTCAATTGCGATAAACGTCCCGAATTTGGGTATCAGCTACCTCGATTCGAT
>JAAYHZ010000076.1 GCA_012744235.1 Clostridiaceae bacterium | reverse complement strand
GTACGGCACCGTCTAAAAAGGGACCGCCTCCCTTTTCTCTTTGGAAGAACCAAGGCGAAGGCGCACCGTGGCTTCCGCCGGCGGAACGCCAAACCACCGGCCTTCCTAATTTCCCCGATACCACCGTTTCTTTAAACTTCAGCCATTGGTTGTCGTAGCGTCTTACAAAACCGATTTGGAATTTCACTCCGGCTTTAACACAAGCCCTCTCCATTTCGTAGGCTTCTTCCATGGTCATGGCCATAGGCTTTTCGCAGAATATGTGTTTTCCGTTTTTCGCAGCCTCCACAACCAAATCCTTATGTAAAAAGGTAGGAACACAAACGCTGATCGCGTCAATATCCGCCCTTTGTAGGATTTGGTTGTAGTCGGAAGCCGTTTCTTTGATTCCGAATTTCTCCGTCGCAAGCTTTCGGCGCTCCTCCAAAGGGTCAACGATAGCAGTCACTTCCGCCTTTTCGCTGTGCTTTAAATAGCTTCGGACATGGACCTCTCCGATAGATCCGAAGCCGATAATCGCCAATCTTACTTTTTCCATGACACCCTCCATATTTAATATCTTCCATATACAAGAATCATTAGAAAATTGTATGGAGGAGTCAAGTTATAAGGGTAATGGAACAATATAACGTACTTTTTTTCGATTTATCGGTTATACCGGACCGTAGTTATTGAAAAAAGAGCAAGAAACAGACTTCTTCGTATGGTCGGGTATGTTCACTGTAATGGAAAAAATGTTGGTTGGGTAGTTTATTGCTTTCCCCTGCCTCTTCTTTTACTTCATCCTCAGACATCCTTTCCATAAGCTTTAATAACAACTTCGGAGCTTCTGCCGGGGTTCTATCAAAGAGAGAATGTCCTTCTAACCATTGGTACTGATTACCGCTTACATGTATGCTTGGAGATACAACAATCAGTCCACCTGTTGAACGCGTATCAAAACCCGGTGCAAACTTGCTCTTATTTGAAATATTCCGGCCTTTGGGTATTTAAAGACATCGTGCCGACCTCCACTTCCCGTGACAGCAATAACCGTATCCGGTAGTTTTCTGTATGCTACAACAAATTTTACACCGAAGAAATTTCATTCTGCAAAAATAAACTGCAACTGAAAGTATTATCTATCAATTGCAGTCGAAATAGAGCAAATAATCAAAGCTATTTAATTAAGAATGCGTACAAAGGATTGCAATCAGAATTCTATACAAACACTTGCAATACCGTATGCATTTACTTCAAAAGCAACCTTGTCACCATCCACAGTAGCTTTTCCTCCATTTTCCAAAGGCTTCTCATTTAAGTCTACATAATATGCCTTGGCAATCTTTTTGGCAAATGTGAGAACGGCAACGGCATTTTTGCCTTCCACTTCATAAGCTCTTACAATAAGCTTATTATCCGGTGCATCTTCAGGCTTTTTAACGGAAGACAGCATCACGCTGCCGCTTTCAAGGGACATAAAGCTTCCGCTACAAGGCAGCGGACCATCATGTATCGTATTGGACACATAGCTTATGGGATGGTTGTAATCATATGCTTTTCTCACAAGCTCAATATCAGAACGGCCGTATACAATGCCTACTGCAAAATTGATCTTATGAATGCCGTTGTCAGGATAGGGATCCGGATCATAGGAGCTTCGGACAAGGGTTAAGGACATGGAATTGTCAAATCCCCTAAAACCGTATTTTGTTTTTGTTACAAGCATTAGTGATTTTTCCCCGGATTCCTTATTCAACCCTACGATCCGGCTGTTGCCCGGAACATCCATATCCATCGGATTTCTTACTACGGTGCCGAAAGGTATATCGTATTTGTATGATTCACAGGTATACCCGACAGGCATGTGGAAATTCAACTGAGGCAAATACCGGCCTTTTTTGGCTCTCTCCTGCCAATCGCACTCTATCCGGTATTTCAGCATGGTACTGTCTTTGTCAAGGTATATGACCACATTCAACGAGGAATCCCGGAAATATATCCTGTACTTTATCCATTGCCTCAATGCCGACTTGTCTATGTGAGCCTCGGATATCTTCACATTTTCATTAAGATTGTAAACGTTCATATATCTGCCGACTATCCATGAACTCATACCCTTGTTGTCGTCTTCCTCAATCAGCCTGAATATGCCGGCAGGTCTGTTTGGATTAATCATCTCCTTACCGTTTGTCTTGTCAATCATGGATATGATGGAAGCGTTCCTCGTGTCGAACGTGACTTTAACAAGATTGTTTTCAAGCACATACTCATCGGGTCTCTCAACTCTCGGATCATTGGACAGGTAAACGGGAACCTCAACTAAATCCCTTTCTTTTAGAATATAAGTGCTGTAACCGTAAGCGGGAACCTTTACATCCACAAGAAGCTTCATGCAGGTATGTCCCCAATAACGGGAGTTCCAAACCCGGTATGTTTCATCCTCAAGCCTCTGGTGTCTTACTATGTTGTTGTCGGCATCCCTGAATTCGATTCTTTCTTTGTCGCCATCCCAATCCCATACGGTGATTTCAGCTCCTTCTCTGCGTTCATATGCGGAGGGGTTGAAAAAGTGGAATATTCTTGTCTTTCCTCTTCCTCTTTCCGCCTGAGGTATTCCAAAACTTTCAATGCCGTAACCTACCCCAGCACCTTCGGATGTTGTTTCCGAAATATCCTCTTCGGCAGCAACAAGCTCCGATGTGTTGATCTTTGATGCTATATTCCTCAATGAGGCACTTATTTCCGTATTGGCTGTTGCCAAAACCTTCTGAAACTCTCCCATGGCATATTCCCGCGTGTCTATGACGCCCGAGCCGGGAAGGATGTCGTGGAAGTGGTTGAAAAGCACCTTTTCCCAAGCTTTCTTAAAGCTTTCCGAGCGGTATTTGCCATCGACGAAGGCAGAAGACAGTGCGCTGAATGCCTCCGCTTCATTGAGCTTCGCTTCACCTATCCGATTTGACATCTTGATTCGAGTCTGTGTGGTATAGCAGCCGGAGAATATAAAGTTGAGTTCATCTTTCACCACCGGAAGCTTGTCATAAATTTTACTCAAAATATTGAAGAAGTATTCTATAAACGTGCCAAACCTGATTTCAGGGAACACCGGCCAAGTTGACATATCCATAATTCTTTCGATATCTCTCCGTGTAGGGCCGCCTCCGTGATCTCCCACTCCATAAACCTTAAGCATGGTATCTATACCGTGCTTCGTGCAAAACTCCGGAACATGCAATGCCATGACAGGACTTATTTCCGCATTGTACCATTGCGGTTCTCTGTAAACCAATACGGAGCTTCCCGAGGGAGCTTGCCATTTGTATATATGGTATCCGTCATAACCCCTGCAGTGATAATAATACTTTATGCCGCCTTTGTTCAGTATTTCAGGGACATTTCCGTTATGTCCGAAGGTATCGGGCTCAAAATCGATCTGCAGCGAATCGGGATCCATATCAAGAAGATCCGATAAGTATTTTTTTGTATAAAGGATATGTCTTGAAAGGCTTTCACCGTTCGGCATATTCTTGTCGGTTTCCACCCATGTCGAGGCCGTTACCTCCCAGCGGCCCTCTTTCACTCTTTTCTTTATCTCTTCAAGCATCTCAGGGTTGTATTCTTCCACTATCCGATATACGGAAGCCTGCGACTGGGAGAATTTGAAATCGGGATACTCATTCATCAGATCCAGCATGGTCCTGATAGTGTCTTTGGTAACTG
>JAAYHZ010000075.1 GCA_012744235.1 Clostridiaceae bacterium | reverse complement strand
GAGATTGTCTATCGAAAGGCCGTATATGAAAAAATACACGTCTTTAAAATAGCTGTTGTACACATCTTCAATCTCCGTCAACTTATCACCTGCCTTCACTTCATGCTTTTATTCGGTAATTTTTTAGACTTTTTTCTGCGTCATCCGTCTATATGACGCAAAAAAAGAATGAATCTTACAAACAAATTGATTATATCTCATCAGAAAACAAAAGAATGCCGTTTTTAACTACAGCCTAAGAAAGGGAGAGGAAAGAAAATTCAATAAAAAACAAAAACAGGCAATCATCGCCCGGGATGATAAAAAACTTTGTCTATAATCGAAACTTTTTTATCCTTCCGGTAATTCGTCTTCTTCCATTTCAATCGAGTTTTTGCTTTTGTTTTTCGCAATGTACAAAAGCCGGTCCACCTTCATTAGAAGTTCGCTGGTACTTTTTTCTCCTACGTCAGCAACACCGCCGCTGATGGTTACCACAAGATCGCTTTCCCATTCTAATTCCAAAATCTTTTTGCGTATACGCTCCACAACCGCATATCCTTTTTCTTTTCCGGTGTTGCGGAGGATAATGAAGAACTCGTCCCCTCCGTAGCGTCCTACGATATCGTCATGTCTTAAGCTGCTTTTGATGGTTTTGGCGATTCTCTTCAAAACATAGTCTCCGTACATGTGGCCGTATGCATCGTTTATGTTTTTAAAGTTGTCGATATCCACCATGGCCACCGTCAGCTTTTCATGATTTTTACGGGAGGATTCGACTTCTTTGTCTAGGCAAGCCGTAATAAATCTTTTGTTAAAAGCCCCGGTTAAATGGTCCGTAAATGAAAGCCGCTCAAACTTTTGCTTTTCTTCGCTTAAAAGCAAATTCAGCTTTTCCGCTTCTTCCTTAGCTTTCATAAACTCCGCATTGCTTTTTTCCAAGGCTTGATTCTTCGCTTCGATTTCTCTGTTCTTTTCCTCTAAGGCAAGAAGATACCGCTTGGATCTTTGAAGCTCCGCCATATAGCTGTCGATCAGAACGGCGATCAAAACGGCAATGGCAAATAAGCAGACGAATAAGCCGAAGGAAAGATCGATGTAGCGAACAAATTCCGAGTCGTAGTTTAGTATCACAAAATCCGGTCTTCGATACTCGAATGTAATAAGGCCGCTGACCATTAAAGCAAACAGAGCAAAAACGATCTTTCTTGTTATTCCGGTAAGCAGTAATGCAATAATTCCGGCATTTACGATGATGTAATACGGGATGCTGCTGCAAGTTCCCCCTGCAATGATCCACATGGCGGGAAAAAAGATAAAACTTAAGAAAATGGTGACAAGTAAGGACATCCGCTTGTATTTTTCGTGACCCGAAAAGCGATGTACATTCCGACGGTTATAAAGCCGCAGGCTGCCGTCACCAATACGGGAATCGTACCTAAGCCCAGTATGTAATTCATCAAGCTGCATGAAAAGGACATGCAGATACCTACAACGAATACCGAATTAAAGACCCGGTACTTCAGTGAAATATTATTTTCATCCCTCATTTGTATATCCTCCGACAGCGGGTTATGCCGGCATTGTTTTAACAAGCCTTCGGAACGGCCTCGTTAAGAGATCTAAAGCGGTAAAAACCCGTAACGTGTTCATAATTCCACCGTCCTATCAAGGTGGAAAAAACAAATATCTATGATCAGCCCATGTAATATAATTTGTTATTTTAAGGGTTTACCGCCTTCTATACCGGCTTATATCTTTTAATATATATGCTAAGTCTCGTTATAGTCTTAAGTAGAGGTGTAAATTTCGTGGAGTATGCTTGACAAGAGTAACCTCGATATGATTTTTACTTTATTAGATTCAAACAAAAAAGATAAAGTAAAGGAGGTCATACCGTGGCTACTAAAAATAGAATGTCACTTTTAGAGCAACTTAGCAAGTATGTTGTTGAAAAAGATAAGG
>JAAYHZ010000074.1 GCA_012744235.1 Clostridiaceae bacterium | reverse complement strand
GTACTGTAATCATTCATTTAATAGGCAATATGTTTTAAACCGCAAGAGATGCATATGCAGGACCCTTGCGCAAAATGCCCGACAAATACAACGGTAGAACCGTAGGTATGATGGGGAGGCAAAACGCTTAACGTTTTAGGGGTTATGGAAAAAAGGTACATACCTTGCGTCATATCCGATACGATATTTTTCTGGGAGAGCATAACCCCTTTTCCTTTTCCCGTAGTACCGGATGTAAACACGATGGTAGCCAAACGATCCGGGTCGATTTCATAGTCGTAATAGGAATTGTCACCGTTTTCGAATCGTTCCTTGCCCATAGACTCCACATCCGAAAGGTTATAAGCTCCGTTTATAGAGCCTTTGCCCATACAAACAACGGTTTTGATTCCGGGAGCCGTTTTCAACGCTTCTTCGATTTTTCCTTCAATGCTTTTGCCGTATACGACATATTCGCAATCGGCAAAATTCAATATGCGGGACATTTCTTCCGAAGAAATCTCCCTGTCGATCGGTACTGTTACGGCTCCGATGGCCATAAGAGAAAAGTAGAAACAGATCCATTCATAAGAGGTTTCGCCGATAATGGCAACATGCTTGTCCCGACATCCTAAATGAATCAATCCGGTGCCGATGTTGCGAATGTAATCCCTTGCTTCGCTGTACGTTACATGGATGATATTCGTATCGTTCGGATTTTTCTTATACGAAAAAGCGATACGATCGGGATATTTTTTCGCCACGTTTTCAGTCATGATCCTGAAGTCTTCAAAGACGGTTGTTTCATATAACGGGTATTTTGCATTGTTTGACACGACTTATCTCCTTTTTTTTATCGTACATGACGACATAAAATATGTTTCATATTAAATATATATTAGCCCCTAAAAAAGAAAATATCAATAGGAATTAACACCAGGTATTAATATTTTTACTTAATAAATTATCACGTTAAGGATTCAAAACCTCCGTTACGGTTCCGAAGCCGTAGCCTAATTGCATTAACCGGGGAATGATCGAAAGCAATGCATCCGGTGTTTGGTATGCCCCTTGGTGCATCAGAATGATGGCTCCCGGGACCGCATTGTTTACAACACGTTCCGCTATTTGGGCGACACCGGGGTTTTGCCAATCGAGAGAGTCCACTGTCCACATAATCGTTAAAAAGCCCAAACGTGCAGCGATATTCAATAAGCTTTGGTTGTATTCTCCGAAAGGCGGTCGGAATAAATAGGGTCGGACACCGGTTACGGTTTGTAACAATGCATTGGTACGAACCAATTGGTTCGTCGCTTCCGCTTGCGATATTTGGGTCATATGAGGATGGGTCAGACTGTGGTTTCCGATTTCATGACCTTCTCTTGCGATGGCTTGTGCAAGCTCCGGATAATTCATGGGCCATATTCCGGAGAGAAAGAAGGTCGCCTTTATGTTATTGTCCCTTAATATTTGAAGAAGTCTTACGGTTTGGTTGTCGCCGTATGTAGCGTCGAAAGTCAAAGCAACCGCTCTTCGGTTCGGATTGCCCCTGTATATGGCCGTTGCAGCGGCGGGGATGGGAACGGTTAAGACCTGACCCGGAAAGAGTCTTTCGGGAACAAGACCCGGATTTTCACCGAGGATGGATTGGACCGATATGCCGAAGCGAGAAGCGATTCGATATACTGTATCTCCGGGCAGTACCGTGTAGCGGATAATCCCCGGCTGTACCGGCAGAAACGGATTCACGGCATTCGGCGGCAGAACGATCAGCATGCCGGGATATATGGTGAAAGGACTCGGAATATTGTTCAAGGCCAAGATACTCTCTATGCTGACACGAAACAGCAAAGACAGAATATACAAGGTATCTCCCGGCTGAACGGTGTAAAGCAAGCTTCCGGGAGGTGTTTCCCGTAAATTGTCGCTGACCGGAATCAGCAGGGTTTGGCCCGGTAGAATGAGATCCGGATTTGTCATATTGTTATGCCGGGCAATTTCTTGTACAGTGCTTCCGTAAAGGTTTGCAATTTTCCAAACCGTATCGCCGGGTTGTACGGTATAAATCAATAAAGGCATGATGTTTTCCTTACTTTTATTCGTTCATATATATGCATATGAAAACAATAAAGTTACATAAAACCGTATGTTTACAAGATCCGGTAATCGTTTAGCTCGAGGTTCGATTTTTTTACGGGAAACCGGTGAAGGATATAAAAATGTTAACGAAAAAGTGAAAAAAGTTAAAAAAGTATATTAACAGGTCCCCGGTATCCGGTATAATGAAAAAAAATACGGGTTAGGATGTATGTACGCGTAATATGAAAAATAACGATCGGGCAATCGCTAACAACGTAAATGAAATCGTAATTCCTCTCTATCTGCTTGCATTTATTGTTATCGGCTTGTTTCAACAATCGCCGAAAGAAATCTTACAAGGCCTATTTGAAATATTTACTCATCCCGGAATGCTGATCACGGATTATATGGTTATAGGGGGAGTCGGTGCCGCCCTTATCAATGGGGCTCTGGTCGGTCTTGTAGGATATGGAATCCTAAAACTCAATAAGGTCCCGATGAACGGACCGTCAATTGCCACCATTTTTACCATGGTGGGCTTCGGATTGTTCGGAAAAAACGTGTGGTCGATTCTGCCGGTAATTTTAGGTGTGCGACTTTTCTGCCTTATCCGAGGACAGTCTTTCCGGGGACATGTGTATCCCGCGCTTTTCGGTACGGCTTTAGCGCCCATGGTAACCCAAGTGGTATTTGGCTACGAGTGGAGGATTGTTACCGGAATAATCGTAGGGATACTGTCCGGTATGATCATACCCCCGTTGGCGAACCATTTGCTGATTGTCCATGAAGGGTACAATTTGTATAACGTCGGTTTTACAGCCGGGTTTGTGGGATTGTTATTTATCAACATATTCCGAAATTACGGGCATGACAGTGTCATTATGGAGATTTGGGGCACGGGATTGAACTCCATTTTACGCCGGGTTTTCGTGCCCATGTTTTTAAGCATGATTATTTTCGGTATAATCCTCACCAAAGGGAAGCTTAAAGAATACCTTAAAGTGTTGAAGCATCCCGGAATACTGATTTCCGACTATGTCAATATGTACGGCTTCGGCTATACATTGATCAATATGGGACTGGTCGGTTTAATCGGCTCCGTGTACATAGAGTTGGTCGGCGGAGTATACAACGGGCCGACGGTTGGAGGATTGTTAACCATGACCGGTTTTGCCGCTTTCGGAAAGCATCCTGCCAATATTACTCCCATTATGCTGGGTGTTTGGCTGGGAACCAAAAGCAATCTGCTGCCTTATTCGGTTATGCCGGCAAACGCACCCGGAGCATTGCTGGCGGCCCTTTTTTCCACGACTTTAGCTCCCTTAGCCGGTAATTTCGGACCTATTGTAGGCATACTGGCAGGCTTTGTCCACTTGACGGTTGTGTCGAATGTAGGTATATTACATGGAGGGCTAAACCTTTATAACAACGGTTTTGCAGGAGGTCTTGTGGCAATGTTTTTCGTCGCCATCATCAAAGACCTTAAAAAAGGGCGGTAGGAGGGGATAGGAAATGACAACCGAAAAAGAAAAGCTGCAAGGAATTGTTAAAGAGCTTATTGCCAATGCTTTGGATGCCGGTGCAACCGAAATACAAGCTTCCGTTAAAATAGAAGCGGATAAAACCGTGATCACCGTGAAAGACAACGGCTCCGGAATGAACGAAAAAGAAATCAAAAATGCGTTAAAGGTTCTTCACCAGATCCGGAGAGATGAAATTGAGGACTATTACGGTATTTTGGCGGGAAACAGCTTGATGGCATCCGGGCTCAACCTTGTAGGTATGCTTGTAGACGATGCGGTTGTTGAAAGCGGTTCCGAAGGAACCGTAATAACGGTAATTCGACTGCATAAGTAACCCGAATAGAGCAAAATGCCCGGTAATATATTGCCGGGCATGATTATAAGGAATAAAATTTAAAACGTAACCGTTTCGAACCATCCGAGCTTACCGTAAAGCTGCTTGGGATGGTATTTTGGTTTTTAGAAGGCATAAATTATGCTGCGGTGTTGACGATGTTTTTGTACCATTATTACGATAAAAAAATCGGACCTTTCATGAATTTGTCCGAATTGCAGGACCGGCAGGCGAATAAAATCTTGGAACAAATCAAGAAAGAAAAACCGAATTCTCAGTGTGCGCGG
>JAAYHZ010000073.1 GCA_012744235.1 Clostridiaceae bacterium | reverse complement strand
GATGTAAGCCGTGAAGAAAAACAAATCGTAGCTTGCAACCCGCATGTGTTCGGCGATTCGTTTCAAGAAGGGGGTCAATGATGGATATCTCGGTTATTGAACGGTTTAAAAACGGCGAAGGCCTAAAAGGAATATGCATAAAGGACAGCCACATGCATATCGGCAGGATTTATCATTTGCCCTTTTGCTCCGATACGGATACGATGACCAAAGATATGAAACGCTTTTCCATAACCGAAGGCCTTATATCCTGCATATTGAAATACAACGAACGGGAACCGGAAAACGATTATGTACTTCAGACCGTTCAAAAATATGCCGGCATTTTAAAAGGACAAATCTTTTTTTCTCCGACGGTGCATGGCGACCCCCGGGAGATGGTGGAGAAGTATTTTAAAACCGGCTTGTTTCGAGGGATCAAGATCCATCCCGAAATTAACGGTTTACCGGCAGATCATAAAGGGTATTATCCTTTATATGAAATCGCCGGCTTCTACGGATTACCGGTACTTTTGCATACCTGGACGTTGAATAACGACATCCTGCCGGTCGCCAAATTGGCGGCGGAATTTCCCGATACCGTCTTCGTCATGGGACATATGGGCGGAAAAGAACAAGCCTGCTTTGAGGCCTGTTTGGATATCGTAAAAAAGTACGACAATGTGTATGCCGATACGGCCTTGTCATGGAGCTATCCCGGCAGGCTCGAATATGCCGTGAACAAGGTAAGTTCCGAAAAGATTTTGTTCGGTTCGGACGCCAATTGGAACTCCATGCCGGCTTCCTTGGCAAGGGTGTTGTATGCAAAAATATCCTGTTCCCAAATGGAACATATCTTGTATAGGAATTACGACCGATTGTACGGCGCATAACCCTTTTTCCTATAGGATGAAGGAATGGGATTGTACAAACAAAAAAGGAATACACGGTTTACAAGAATCTTTCGGTAACATATAATAACCATAAAACGTGTTTTTGCATAGGAGGATAAAGAATGACGATATTGGTCACCGGCGGCGCCGGATATATCGGCAGTCATACTTGCGTCGAGCTTTTGGAAGCGGGATACGATGCCGTGGATGTTGACAATTTAAGCAACAGCGATACAAAATCCATTGAACGTGTGGAAAAAATCACGGGGAAACCCCTCCCCTTATATACATCCGATTTACTGGATATAGATGCATTAAACCGCATATTCGAAAAACACACCATCGATACGGTAATTCATTTTGCAGGCTATAAAGCCGTAGGAGAATCGGTTGCGAAGCCTTTGAAGTATTACGAAAACAATCTTGTCGGAACCATCCGACTGTTACAATGTATGAAGGAACACAACGTGAAAAACATCGTGTTCAGTTCTTCCGCCACGGTTTACGGAGATCCGCATAAGGTTCCCATTACGGAGGACTTTCCCATTCAAGCCACCAATCCTTACGGACGAAGCAAGCTTATGATCGAAGAGATCTTAAGGGACTTGTATAAATCCGATTCGAGCTGGAATATCGCCATATTGCGATACTTTAATCCCGTAGGCGCTCACAAAAGCGGATTGATCGGAGAAGATCCCAACGATATTCCCAACAACCTGGTCCCCTATATCTCCCAAGTGGCCATCGGAAAGTTAAAAGAATTAAGGGTATTCGGAAACGATTACCCTACCCCGGACGGAACCGGAGTACGGGATTACATTCATGTCATCGATTTGGCTTTAGGACACATTAAAGCCGTTGAGAAAATATGCCAAAACCCGGGTCTTTTTACGGTGAACTTAGGTACGGGCAGAGGCTACAGCGTATTGGAAATGATCAAGGCCTTCGAAAAAGCAAGCGGAAGAAAGATCCCTTATATTTTTACGGACCGCCGCCCGGGCGATATCGCCGTCTGTTACGCCGATCCTACCAAGGCTTACGAGCTTTTAGGATGGAAAGCGGAAAGAGACATCGACGAGATGTGCGAAGATACGTGGCGCTGGCAAACCATGAATCCCAACGGATACAAATAACTAAAATAACCGGAAGGGAAATGCATCGGCTGCATTTCCCTTTTTTCATCTTTTATCGATCGATTCGGTTGACATGGTCGGCTAAAAACAGCCCGCTTGAAATGTCCGTTCCTTCTTTCAGCTTGACTTTTTTTCCTTCGCAGCGAAGAATTACGTTTTCCACACCGTCGATTTGCTTGGCCGCCAAATAGATTTGGGATATCATCTCCATTTCCTTTTCCAAGCCGGAATAGTTTAAAAGGTTGGAATTGAAATCCAAAATCACCGTATTGGCCGAGTATTTACATTCCTCCAGCCGTGCATTGACGGGCAGCGCCGTTTCAAAGCTTTCCGCAAGATTGTTCATGGAGTCGAAGATCATGTAGGCCTGGTCCTCCACGGTCATAACCTCTACCTGTTTGGAAATCGGTATGCACCACTTGTTGTTATGCTCGTCCTTGATCCACATATAGGAGTCGAATTTGGCGTATCCCTGGGTAACAATGGTCTGATCTGCGTAGATCATGACGTTTTTACGGGTCAGCACCCCCGATATGTCGGTTTCGTAGGGCATGGTCTTCACTTTGCTTCCGTTAACCGTAATGCTGACGCCGGATACGGTATCGAAGGATGTCAGCGTATACACAATGGACACCACCATGTTTTGTTCTTGATTTTTCGATAAAGGATTTAAAAACACGTCGTTCAAGTCCAAATGGGCAATGCTGTTTTTAATCGTTAAGCTCAACACCTTCAAGTCCTGAGGCAAAACCGGGTACAATCCGTATCCTCGAATCTCGTTTTGCGTGATGGGATAATTGATTAATGCAATGATGCTCGCCCGTTCGATATTGTCCTGTTTTAAAATGCTTCTGCGTACCGGAATCAAATATCCGTTATCGTTTTGATAGTACAATACCGTTTCTACGGTAGGAAAGTCGGGCGGCTTTTCCGTTGCTTCCATAAATGCCGCCGCCATCACGCCTACGGCTCCGTCCTCTTCTCTTTCCATACCGTTATACAGCACTTTACCGGAAGGGTTCTTGTCGCTGTACATGGTCAAGACCCCGCATCCGGACAAGCCGAACAAAATGATAAGTATGATGACAAACCCTGTTATTCTCTTCATGGTATCCTCCCCGCCTATGGAAAAGAAATTAAAAAACCGGATATATAAATATATCCGGTTACAGGTTCAATTATTATTCTTTTGCCCTCATTATGTCATTTCCCGGCTGCTTATCTTCCGATAAAGTCCATGATACCGTTTGCGATGGCTTCCGCCGCCTTTGCACGGAATTGGGCGGTGCAAAGAAGGGTAAAATCGATGTCGCCCGACATGAAAGCTACTTCCACCAAAGCGGAAGGCATGGCGGTTCCCTGAAGAACGATGTATTCGTTTTGCACCCGAATACCTCTGTCGGGCATGCCCAAGTCCTTAGTCAAGCGATTCAAAATGACGGAGGCCAGCGCTTTTCCTTGGGTGCTTGCGCTATGATAAAATACCATGGAGCCGTTGACGCTGCTGTTGTTTTCCAAGGCGTTGTTATGAATGCTTACGAACCAGGATGCATTTAACGCATTGGCGATATAGGCACGTTCATAAAGGCCGACGTAGCTGTCATCCTCTCGGATTATGTAAGTGTTAATCCCTCGGGATTCCAAGATTTCCTGGACCGTCAATGCAATATCCAAGTTCAGGTTCTTTTCGTAAACACCGTTGTAAACGGCACCCACTTCTTTACCGCCGTGGCCCGGGTCAATCACAACCAAACGGTCCTCTTTTTTCGCTTGCTTCACCAGTGTAATGGCCGTATTGTTTACATCATATCGATAAATGACGGTATGGACCATGGGTTCGGCCATATGAATGGTAATGATGTTGTTGCCGGTCCGGGAGTCTTTTTCCAATATAATTTCATTGACCGTTCCGTCGTAGACGGAAATGGTACCGGTTGACAGGCTTCCGTACTTGGACGGAAAAGTGATTTGCAGAGTTTTCCCGCCGTTTAACGAGGCGGACGTATAGTAGCGTGTCAAGGTTTTGCTTCCTTCGGTCAGCTGCACTCCGTTTAACAAGATGGCGGTGCGATCTCCGACGGAATGATAAGTAACGTTTCCTCGGGTTATGATATTCTTCTTGTTCTTATTTACCCAGGGTCCCGAAGCTGTAGGCTGCGCTTTGAAGACCAAATTCGTTCCGACGTTACCCGAGAGGACGGGTACGATCTCAATATCGCAGGTTACGGGTGTCTCTACGGTAATGCGGGTATATTCCATAATCCGATTGTATCGGGAAGAAACGGTGTTTATCGTGCCGTCCTTCAGATTGAAGAATTGCTCCTCCGGCACGCCCGCCGACTTCTTTATTTCCAAAACGAATTTCTTTCCGTCCGCCGCTTTCCATAAGTCGTATGTACCGTTTTGCAGTACAATTCCTTCTAAAAACAAAGCGGAGGTACGTTCGTCGGTCTTTTTATACGTCATTTTCTTTTGTACGATACCTTCTTGTACCGGGCTTTCCGTATTTCCCGATTCGGCTTTTTCTCCTACGGTGGAATCGGTGCCTTCTTTCGGCGGTTGGGCTTTTTTCCCTACCGTTATTTGCAAACGGTTATTTGCCATAACGTATTCAAAATCCGGACTTCCCGACAAATCCAAAGCCATACCGACGATATCCTTGTCGAATCGAGTATATCGGACGTTTTGCACCGATCGGCCGTTCACCGCTATGGTCTGTTGGCCGTCCTTTTTATTGGCACCGTAGATGCGCACCGCAATTCGCTCGGGAAGATTGTCGGCTGCAGCCACTCGAAATACGTCGGTTTTGTAGTCCCGATCCATCATAACTCTCAAATCGAACTCGGCATCGTAGCTCCAAAACTTCATACCCTTGATACCTTCCACGTCTTTTGCATAGGAGGATCGATTAACGGAAACGGTTCTTTTTTCGGAGTCTACGGAAACATTGATATCAAAAACGTCAAAAAGGATATCCAAAGGCACTACGGTTACGCCGTCGATGGTGGTAACGTTATAGCCCAAATCTCGCGTTTGGTTATTGACGATACAAGTAGACCGGTTCATGGTAAAAACAAGGGTGTTACCATCCAAGAGAGCGGTTGCCGATGCGGTTTGACCGTCCCAAGATATGGTTCCGCCTAATCCTTCAATGACCGGTCGTAAAGGAACCGTCAAACAAGACCCGTCAATCACGGGTAATACGCCGCTTTGTACGGAATTACCGTTCACGGTCAGCGAGAAATAAGGTCCAATTTCTTTTTCAACGTATTGGATATATCCGTATTTGACGGTTTTTGCTTCAACCGCTGACGATGAAATTGAAAAGAAAAAACAGCACAGAAGTATTGTTGCTATAAACTTTCTCAAAAGTTATCCCCTACCCTATTCGAATGAAATTGCCTGCGGTTTGCTGCCAACTTCATATTTTTTAAATATATTTTCCCCTGACATCAACCTTTAAGCCCATTATATACCAAAGGACCTCTCTTTGAACAGACACAAACAAACTGTATCATGAATGTAATACAGTTGAAAAAAATAATTTAATCCCATGTAATTTTTTCTTTAAAAGGAGATGCGTTATAGGAGTGAATGCATCCGCAATATTTCTGGCGGTATAACCCCATTTCCTTGGCCATGGATTGGCCTTGTCGAAAACCCGCCCGAAAGTCCCGATACAAAAAGGGAATCTTGAACTCTTCCTCGAATTCCAAAGCAATTTCCCTCATCAATTCGTGGTTCTGATAAGGACTTACAAACAAGGTGGATGTAAAACCGCCGTATCCATTTTCTTTTGCAAAACGGGCGGCTTCTTTCAGCCGCATTTTGTAGCACATAACGCAGCGATTCGGATCATCCGGAGCATAAGCTTCCCATCGCTCTTGAAGAAAGTCCTCGCTTATATGAACATTTAAATTCTTAATCCGAGCATAAGTCAAGAAGGTTTCTTTTCTTCTTGAAAACTCCTTTAGAGGGTGAATATTCGGATTGAAAAAGTATGCTTCAAGGTCAAACCCTTCCTCCCGCAGCCGCTCCACGGGCCATACGGCGCAGGGACCGCAGCAGGCATGAAGGAGGATTTTTTCATTTTCAGGCTTCATATAATGGGAATATCTCCTTTGTATTTGATTCCAAAGTGTTCATAGGCATTCATGCTGACGACCCGTCCCCGAGGCGTCTTTTTAATGAATCCTAACTGCATTAGATAAGGCTCGTAAACGTCCTCGATAGTGTCGTTTTCTTCGCCGATGCAAGCGGCCAAGGTATCCAACCCCACGGGGCCTCCGTCAAATTTTTCGATGATACTTAAAATCAAATTTTTATCGATGCGGTCCAGCCCCAACGGATCGATTTCCACGGCATTCAAAGCCATCCGTGCGATATCAAGGTCAATCACGCCTTTTCCTTTGACCTGGGCAAAATCCCGGACTCTTTTTAAAAGACGGTTAGCGATTCTCGGCGTTCCCCGAGATCGGGAAGCGATTTCCCGAGCTCCGTCCTCCGTAATGGGAACATCCAGGATGGCCGCCGATCGTTTAATGATGGTTTTCAATTCATCGGGATCATACATCTCCAAACGAAACAAAACTCCGAAACGATCCCGAAGAGGATGAGTCAACAGTCCGATTCGGGTGGTGGCTCCGATTAAGGTGAATTTCGGCAAATCGATACGGATGGAACGGGCGCCCGGTCCTTTTCCGATGATGATGTCCAAGGCCCGGTCTTCCATAGCCGGATAAAGAATTTCT
>JAAYHZ010000072.1 GCA_012744235.1 Clostridiaceae bacterium | reverse complement strand
GGGATGAAGCTTTGAAACATCTAAAAAGCGGGTTACGTCGTCTCCGGCGGGAGGTGCGGTAAACAAGGATATTACGGGTATTGCAACCCAAGCGATTAGCGATCCGATGATGGAGACGGTAAAGACCGCGTATAGGTAATGATAAACAGTGCTTTTTATGTTTCGGTTGTAGAATAAAAGAGCAACAGCCAAAACCATTACGGGAAGCAATGCGCCGCCTAAATGAAAAAGAGATTCTCCGAAAGGCGTAAAGCTTGCTCCCGATGTTCCGACATGAGCATTGAACCCCAATACGAAACGGTCAATTTTCCCGCCGTACATCATGGCAACAAGCGCATGGCCGCCTTCGTGCAGCAAGGTGTATAAATAGACAAACGATAAAAATATAAAAAGTACAAAAACCGTTATAACCAAGATTCTTTTAGAATTCGTGTTCATACAAGCTTCCTTCGTTTTTTATACCGAACCATTATATCATTATTTAAAAAAATAAAGAACCGATTCATCAATCAAAAATTTACCTAAAAACTTGAAAAACAGTTTTTACTTAAAACTTTTGCATTTAAACGCTAAACTATAGGAGGATATTGCCTCAATCGGTTCATCTTCACAAAGGACCGGTTATTCATCATTTGCATTCTGAGTAGGCGTAAAGGGATTTTTGTAGACATCCAAAAAATCATGGATGACGTTGAAAGAAGGATGTAATGGGTACATTATTTAATTTTCTTTGGAATAAAGGGAAAAATTATTCAGAGCTTGCATCTCGTAACCGGAAGGCTATTGCCGAGTATAACGAAAGACTGCTGTCGGCTATAACGTTGATAGGGGGATTTTTATTGCTGCTCCCCGCTTTCACTTTATATTTCAGCAACGTTGAAAAAGACATATTGGTGTATTTGATCATTTCTTTTTTTACTCTTTACGCTATGCGTTTTTTCACGGATGTCTTTCGTGAAAAAGTATTCTCTTATCATGCTATATATTTGTTTTTCTCTTCTTTTTATCCTTACCATTTATCTCAGCGTCGTTATCTCTCCCCACATGCGAGCGACGGCTTTGCCGGGAGCTTTTTGTATTACGCCCCTTGCCTTCATTGACCGACCGATACGAGTCAATCTGTTTGTTATCTTCCGGTTTATCGTTCATACCGTCCTTGCTTTTCTTCTGAAGCCTCTATATGTTCTTGACGATACTGTCAACGGCATATGCTTTACCACGCCGGGCTGCTATATCGGAAACATCATGATATGGGTTCGGCTTGAGGGTTACGAGGCGCAACGGCTATTGACCATTGAAAAAGAAACGGATGTTGTAACCGGCCTTTACAACCGCCGTAAGCTGTTTGAAACCTTAGCGGATTTGGAAAAGAAAAACGGTTCCGCGGAGAAACCGTCCGGTGTCCTCATGATCGATATTGATCGTTTCAAAAGCTATAACGACAGCTTCGGCCATGCCGAAGGTGACAAATGCCTAAGCTATTTGGGCGAAGTATTTCGAACCTTTGCACGGGATTTTCATGTTGATTTTTATCGCTACGGCGGAGAAGAGTTCGTCGCTTTCATATACGGATGCAGCGAAGAGAAATTGCCTAAAATTGCGGAGAAGCTTCGATTGGCCGTACAGAACGCGGATATTTGCGGTCATTCGATTACCGTCAGCATCGGCGCTACATACTGCGGCAACGAGCAGGTTCGAAATTATGAGCATATTATCGATCGAGCGGATCGAGCCGTTTATGCCGCAAAAGGGGCAGGGCGAAACCGGGTGTGCCAAGAGAAAACAAACGAGATATTCGAGCAAAAAGATCCTTCTTTCTCTTAGGAAAAGAAGGGTTTATGCATAACATCGATACCAAAGCTCGGCGGCTCCTAATCTTGCCACCACGCCTTTTCGGATTCCTTCTTCCTCGTACTTGCCGACGATGGATCCTTCCAAAATGCCGTTTGCAAGGTCCAAGTAATCTTTGACGATTCCTTTGTCGATAAGTCCTCAGGC